>JAILNV010000039.1 GCA_024691125.1 Lachnospiraceae bacterium
GATTGTTTTTGGGAGAATAATATATCCAGGTTGGAAGGCAAGCTATGATGTTTGTTCTGATTTGAAAATGCTCATAATAATGAGGGTATGAGATTTAATGATACTCGGGAAACTTAGTAGAGTTAAATTATGACCATATGAGACAGGAGAAATCTTATGAATGAGTATAGCTTGGAACAGTTTTGTGAAGATATTTCTATACATAGGGAATTTGATACAATCTGGATGGGAAAGGCTTATCTTATAGCATTGGCTAACGAAGCAGATATATAGTCAATAATAAAAAGACAGGGTGGATGATATGAAACAGAAAAGAAGACTATTATATGGGGGGATTGCACTCATACTGGTTATTTCTGTTGTTGAATTGGTAAGTTATTTCAACTATGAAAAATATTATCACGGTATTTTGTTAGAGAATGCGTCTTGCATAATCCCTAAAAGAATGTGGAATCCCGATAACGATGATATATTCATGTCAGGTCACATTTTTAAAATAACCTCTCAGAGTGGAGATTATATTATTTATGGGAGTCAGCTCGAGAAATATGATGAGGATGATGAAAAAGAAGGGTTAATCAATGGCAACGTAGCTCGGAGTTTAGTCGCTTCAGATTCGTTAAATCAAATACGGGAGGTATTAAGGGAAAACACAAGTGAATTTTGAGAAGAGCAAACGTCTTCCCTTTGCCGAACAGACCGAGCTTGCCATCCTTCGTAAACTCAAAAGATCTGTCGTCTGGCTATCCGAGCAGTCCTTCGTTCCCTCCGGTATCAGGCAGCTTCTCTCCCGAGCTCTTGGTGGAGAAGAACTTGCCGTTACGAAGGGGAGCATACAGCGTGAACAAATCCCGAAGAAGCCCAGTGAAATAGCGATTTGACTGCAAATCCTTCTTGACAGAGGGCGCTCAAAGAAGTATATTATTTGTAGTGACCTGGTTCCAGATACTCGCGAGGACTGGGACCGCGGGAGGACCTGAGGGCCCTCCTTTAATTTTTCCATAAAAGAGGTTGCAAGTGAATAAGCCATACCTAACATACAAACAACAGATAGACAAGCTCAAAAATGATAAAGGGCTTGTAATATCGGATGAGACATATGCGAGAGAGATGCTTATGGATATAGGCTATTTCTCGCTTATCGGTGGATATAAGAACTTATTCATCAACCCGATGACGCGAAAATATATAAACGGTGCTACATTTGAAGATATTACTTCGCTATATGAATTTGATGAAGCGTTAAGACAGTTGACCTTTGGCTATCTTATAAAGGTTGAACAAAAAATCCGTCAGTTGATCTCGGATAGTTTTTGTTCAAAATATGGAGAGGATCAAATATATTATCTTTCAGCCACCAGTTATAACCCGGCAACGAAATACAGAAAAGATATAAATGGTCTGATAAAAAAGCTGGAGTTTCATGCAAAGCATAATAATGAAAAAGACTATCTGATACATCAGCGAAAGACATATGGCAATGTACCGCTTTGGGTTACAACAAAGGTGCTGACATTTGGACAATTATCGATATTCTATTCCGTTCTTCAGTTCCAGCAACAGAGCGTCGTTAGTAAAGCGTATCCCAATGTGTCTGAGAAAAGTCTGGCGAGATATTTAAACTGTATGACCCTGTTTCGTAATGTGTGCGCACATAATGAAAGATTGTTCAGTTTTAAGCTGATAAAGGTGGAGTTCCCGGATACGCCAATACATAAAAAGATGGGTCTTCCTACAAAAGGTAATCAATACACTATTGGGAAAAAAGACTATTTTGGACTTGTGATCGCATTCCGTTATATGTTATCCAGGAAGGATTTCCTGCAATTCAAACGAAATCTGAAGAAGTTAATAGATTCTTATTGTAGAAAAAGCAAACATTTAACCAGATCAGAGCTGCTTAAGCAGATGGGGATGCCGAAGAATTGGGAGACGGTTACTCGATACAGGTTGAATTAGTATTGCTCAGGGGGGAGTCCGGAGGGCTCCCTTTTTTGTACTCATCTGCATTTCGCGCTGTTTTACCGTCATTTGGCGCAGTGGGTATTATGAAAGCCCGGAAAACGGTCGAAATGGATAGGAGGGCTTTTGAGCCTGGATGTGAAAGGAAGCTGAAGTTTTGGAAATAAAGATTGCTATCTGTGATGATGATATTAAGGATCTGGCAAAGCTCCATGCACTTGTGCGCGGGTATGGAGAGGAAAGTCATGTCCGTTTTTCTATCACCGACTACCGATCGGGGACTGAGCTTCTTAATGCCGTAGAGCAGGGCTACGCCCCTGAGATCGTGCTTCTCGATATAAATATGGCTCAGATGGACGGACTGACCGCGGCAAGGCGCATCCGTGAGAAGCTGGAGGACGTTCCGATCGTACTTGTCACCGCCTATATCAACTATGCGTTGGAAGGCTATAAAGTCCGGGCGAACAGGTTTCTTGTCAAGGATGAGCTGGATAAGACCTTTGCAGAGTGCATGGATGATATCTGTAGTGAGATCAGACGGAAGAACAGAACGATTCATCTAAGCTGTGTGGAAGGAGAAATGCAGCTAAAGGTCGCGGATATCATTATGATCGAAGCCGCTGGACATAAGTGCACGATACATATGGATAACAACAAAAGCCTGCACATATACGAGAAACTTGATGCACTGGAGGAGATGCTGAATAACAGCGGATTCTTGCGGACACACAGAAGCTTCCTTGTTAACATGAGACATATACAGGGTCTCAGCAATTATGTGGTGACTACGGATAACGGGATGACAGCCTCTGTATCAAGACCGAGATATGCCGGAGTTCGCAGGGAATATCTGTTGTATATCGGACAGAATAATTAAGGAGCGGTTTAGAGGATGTATGCCTGGATATCGTATTTTGCCGTAGCTATAGTGGAAACACTCGGATATATGATCTTCGCCGATGCATTTATGGAGAGCAAATGGAAGGGAGGAAAGCAGATCATCATCTTCCTGTCAGAATATGTTACCTTCAGTTTGCTCGGTCTTGCCATATCTTATTTCATTCGGGTGGAGTCTCTTCCGATGATCAGGGTATCCGTATTAACCGTTATTCTGATCATCTTCTTTAAAGTGTTTTATATTGCCTCTTGGGGAAAATGCATTTTCATCGGAAGTATGTGCATGGTTCTGAATATGACGATAGATCTTTCATTTATGTGGATTACCATGGGATTTTACCCTGAATGGAACATTCTTCAAACTTACCTTTCCAAGAGTACTTATCTCGTTTTATTTATTTGGATCAGAAAATATTTCTATCCGATGAAAAGGACTTTTCAACGAACCAATATACATTGGATGCATTACGGATGGTTTCCTGTTTTGTCTACAATTGCGGCATGGTATTTTACTTTCCGCTATGCGGTCCGCGACGACCACTACCTGTTCTTCTCGTTTATTTCTGTAGTCCTTACCGTATTGAACATCTTTGCCATGTCAGTTCTTAAGAGGTCTTTGGAGAGCGAAGAGAAGCTTGAGGATATGGAGTTAAGGGTAATGCAGAAGCAGAACCAGCTACAGCTGTTCAACGGCATGCAGTCGATGTATGAGCGCCAGGGCCGGAAGATCCACGATTATAAGAAGCAGCTTTCCTCCATACAGGAGCTTCTTGAGGCCGGAGATACACAGGCCGCGATCGGGCTGGTCGGCAGCCTGACAAACAGTCTGTCTGTTGAACTGTCGGAGGTGAATGTCGGACACTCCATCGTAAATGCCGTGTTGAATCAGCACCACAGGATCGCTAAAGAGCAGGGTATCGGAATGATATTTGCAGTTGAGGAGGTTCGGGATCTGAGAATAGACGACGAGGATATCGTCATCCTGTTCGGGAACCTGCTGGAAAATGCCGTCCATGAATGTGCGCGTCTGCGTAACAGGGGTGTAAAGGACGTGGCGGTCAAGGTAAAGATCACAAACAGGAACGGGAAGGTACTGTTCTCGGTAAGCAATCCTGTATACGGAAAGGTTGAGATCAAGGAAAACCGTGTGGTCAGGGAATCGGAGCCCGGCCATGGCATTGGCCTTGGAAATGTCCGCGAAGTAGTAGAAAAGTATGGCGGCGAGCTTGAGATAAGCTGTGATGAAAAGGATTTCCTTGCAGTGGTGATGATATAGAGGCAATCGCAGCGGCATTACGATAAGCCGGTAACATTCCGTGCTGTTTTGCCGCCTGTTTACGCAAGACCCCTTAACACTGCAGGATTTATAGGTATAATTGAAATGGCAATATTGCAGGAGGCGTATACAGCGGTATTATTGTGTTGTGGATTATTCTGAGGGGGATGATGGTCATTGGATATGCAAACTGATATAAAGCAGAAAACAAAGCGGGCTTTACCTTTTCCTAAGTGGGTTTTTATATTTTGTATCCTATACAGTATTAAGCTCCTAATCTGTACATTCCCTGAGTTTATTACAATTCCGATATATGCTATATGTATATTTATTTCGATCAAGATGGCATCCGCCGGAAGATTAAAAACGCCTGTCAAAGTTTTGCTATGTGTTTTGATATATATTGCTGTGACTGCGAATCATTGGTTTCTTGTAATTTCTTATATGTGAAATGACATCAGAATATGGATGCGGAGAGTGAGTATGAACGATGATAAACAGATTTAAACATTTATATTGCAAAAGACCAAGACTGGTCATAGTCATAGCTTTCTTTCTGATAAACATTATCGGGTATACAATCTACGCAATAATAGGTTCAAAGTATTATGCCGAAAACTGGCACACAATTAAGCTCGAGAATGTTCATGCGAGCATTCCGCTTCGTATGTGGGATCCAGATAATGACGAGGTGTATATATCTGATCATATGTTTCGTATCACGGACAATGATGGCAATTACATCATCTATGCTACCCAGCTGGAATTATATGATACTGATGATGAAAAATATGGAATCTTTTATGCCGTTGATGATGGCCTCATAAACTATGACAGTGAATATCAGCTCTGTAAGGGAATAAAGAACAGTTCCGATGTTCTGGCGAATGTACTTAGTACTAAGGCCGATTATAAGCATGGCATGGGTGATCCGCCCTATTATTTTTATATGATAAAAGGTGAGGCAGGCGGAGAGTTTTCCGGATATAACACATACATATCCACATCAAAACGCAGGTTGTATCCGGATAAGAGGTTCATATTCGTTTTGTTGTATAAGGATCCGGAACAGCTATCACAGAAAGAAGAAGATAAAATGTGGCAGTGGTATATTAGTGAATACAATGGCTGGAGTAAAATCATAGGCTCCGATAATCCTTAAATGATTGGCGTAGTTAGGAGGCAGTAAAAGTTGAATAAACTTATCAGATTCTTTTATCTATATACCCATTCAATTCAGACGAATGAAAATACCTTTTGTATAGATGGCTGTGGGATTGAACCTTATTTTATGATAAATTTCAAAGCTACGGGGGTCCGTGTGGAGTGGGACGATTATAGAAAACCGGCTTGGTATGAACTGAAAAAATACTCTGTCGGTACGGTGACATTGGAGACGCCTGATGGCGACCGGACTCTTGAAACGCATATTTGGAAGGATTATGACACAGATGAACTATTTGGTGTAGGCGATCCGGCTGATATAGATCCGAAGAAAATACAAATAGGAATTACTTACAACGGAAAAGATATTTGGGGCAGAGGAAGAGATTACACCGGGATGGATGCATATGCGGATCTGCAGAAGCATCTGCCGGAGGAAATGAAACTAAAGTGTTGTGTATCCTGCAGACATGGAAATATGTGTCCGACCGGAAATGCACCGGATGAACTGTTCTGCACAAAAGATGTGATCATAAAGAAACCCGAGGATCTATTCGACTATACAGAGAACAACAAAGAGAAAATCGATCGTAGCAGGCATTATACAGACGTTTGCGATGATTGGAAGGAACAAGGTGACGACTATTTTACATATTCCGATTACCAGGAATATATAAAGAGGCAGGGGTAATATGAGGATATGAAAAAATTGATGTATATTGAATTAAAAACAGGATATTCGGATGATGGACCTGCATGGATTGGCTATGTTAAAACATCTAAAACCGGTAATACTATTTACTTTAACGATCATGCGTTCCAGAAGAAGAATGGTTATTATTCTAACTATGTCGATATAGAGAGTGGTGATGAATATTGGATCTCCGGCGTAAAACATAATGGAAGTAATCGGCATCCCTGTGGCGGCGGGGTTATACAAGTTGACAGTCGGGCAGTTGAAGGATACCTTGATCTTATTGGCGAGGAGAAATTACCGCAAGGATACGAAGTAGTAGAGATTGAAGAGGTATATCCTGTGGAAAGGATAAATACATTACTTAACAATTAATATGTCGTTCATTTTGGCATATAGTTTTATGATAGAGCCTATGCTTAGAGATTTTAACTGATACAGATTATGCTTGGATATGTACGGGAGAATATAGTGGAAGACTTGCTGAGATGGCTTGAAAAATGGCATAAAGACAACGCCTTTGATGATGGATATGCCTTAAACATCAGGATATCCACACTTGATAATCCGGGATGGTCGGTGGATATAGATCTTGCTGATACGAAATATAGCCGTATGACAATGGGTGAAATCCAGATAGACAATTCAGATGATGACTGGATTGACTGCAGGATTATAAACCATCATTTCCGAGGATCAGGGGATTGCCTAAAACTGGAAAAGATTCTTGCGATATTCAGGGAGGAAATCAATTCTGTAGATATTGCGAATAGGCTGGAACAGTTTCCGGATGCTTTTAGAAGCGTAAAAAAGGCTATTTTATCAGGAAATGGATATTGGTATCCTTTTGAAACGAAATACAAACCGGAGAAAAAAACGACGGTTTATAATCTGGATATGCTTTATAAGAAAGATCCCCAAGGGATTGGTTCGTTAAAAGAAGTATTCAGCAGGGCCGGAATCAGACAGGTAAAAGGATTTCATCCCTATGACTATGCAGGGCAGGCGACCTGGATTGATATACCGGACATTATAGAATATCTGTATGAAGAGGATGAGTCCGGATATAATTTCAATTGGATCAATGAAGAATACTACTATGATACCAGCGAGGAATGGATTGTATATGTTTCCCATGAGGGTACCATCACTTTCTGCGGAGATAAACTGATGTCCATCGCGGAGCAGGTCATTCCGGGAGAGTACAGATATTTGAATAAAGATGATGAAGATGAGAGGGACTAAGAGCAGTTGATCAATTGCAGATATCCAGAAATCTCTTTGCATGACAGCATAGTGGATAACATATCATTAGAACAGGATAAGAATGATCCAAATCAATATTGGCTCTGTTTTCACTTTAAAAGAGGTGAAGGATTCATATTAAGAGAGCGCGGCCAATTATATAAATATGCTGACGCAAGGATACGGTTTAAGCTTCTGAATTCGGATGACATATCAATCAGCACTATAAGATATATCAGACTTAGGATAACAGCGATACCGATATATCATGAAATCAGTCCCAATAAGCTGATACAAATGTTACAGACTGGAAAATGGAAGCTGTCAATCATAGAAGAATCATATGGCTCCTCAGCGTATTTTCAAACATTTATCGAAAGAAATCATTTCTGCAATATCCGCATCTGGTATACGGAGATGGAATATATTGGGGAGAAAGAGATGATGGTTGGACGGAGCATAGACATTCAGAGAACGCGTGATTATTATAAGCAGTTGTCATTTGACGATCTGTGTCAATGTGATTATTGCAAAAACTATGTAAAAGAAGTAAAGGCGGCATATCCCCGCCTTGCGAAATTCCTTGATTCTCTGGGAATAGATATTGAGAAACCCTTTGAAACATCTTATTCAGATCCGGAGACTGGAAGGCTTGAATATTTTCAGGTAATGTATGTTGCATTTGGCAATCCGGACGGATGGATTAATACGGAGGTAGACGGGGTAAAGGTCTATATCACAAGGAGTGGCCCTGCCAATAATATCAAGGAAGATCATTTTGTGATAGCGTTATCATCCGTGATTCTAAAATGTGAAGAAATGATAGAAGAAAAGAGCGATATACATGAAAAATAAACGATTCCGTCATGACAGAGAAAAGTCGTGAAGGATATAGAAGCCAATGATGGAAACTACAATGGATAATTTAGAATCATTATATGAGTATTATTCACAGGTTTATACGCTTGAGTGGGGAAATGATACTCATGGATTTTTCAAATTATATTTTTCAGACAAAAAATCCAGGCAGTATAGAATACATGTATATGAAGAGGGAGTAGCACTGGAGAGGCGATCAAGGATCATAAAATGGTACTGGGGTGCGGTTACACATATTCATTTTGACAATGATGATACGATAAATGATGTGTGGGAATATGGAGTAAAAAAGCTTCTGGGCAAATATGATGATCCTACGCAACACTCTATGTTTAAGAGACTGGCGCAGTATGGATATGAGTATTCCTGTAATGAGATATACCTCGGCTGGAAAGGAAAGCTGAAGTATTCCGATACATATGACTTTGAATGGTCCGCTTCGGAAAGGGATGGTATTTTTGTTAAAATTAAGCGGATTGACCCTTGGAGAGTTTTCTTTGAATACTCTGATGGCGGATGCGTCATATATGACGATGAGGCACTTGGGATTGAAATGAACCTTCGGAAAGTACAGGCTGAGCTTGATATATTGCGTAAGAGAAAGGACGCAAGCGTAAAGATAAAATATAAGGAAATGGAAAGTATCATTTATAATAATATGGCGGATTGGTTTATGGATATGCAGAGTGAGAAAATCAAAAACATGGATATTTTTCATATCGTAAAGAAGTATATGGATGAATATGACTTCTATGGCCTGCTTAAAGGCGGAGCGCCGAGGGATGAATATGATTCGGAATCGGAGAGTATCGCATCTCAAATAAAAACAGGAAGCACAGAGAAAGAAATTGAGAATGTGATCTCAACTGTGATGGAAAAATCCTTTGCAGTATCCGTTGATAATCTTCCACCACAATCTCCGAAAAACTATCGTGATATTTCGGAAAGAATTAAGGATGAAATGGACAGAAGTTTCTGTAGTGAGGAAATAGCAAAGGTTTTTCTGGAGTTGTTTCCGGAGTCTGAGGAAGCATATCGAAAGCATATGCAGGAATATGCGGGATTGCTGGGGCATATCTTTTATGCTGATGTGATTAACATTCCGATGTGCGAATTATACGATAATAGCGGCGATGAGAAGCTTATAAGAAAGTATTGTGAATTCGTTGAGCAAATGTGGCGGTACGGTAATGATGCCGACAGGAATGTGGTAGATGTGACGATTCTTGAACAGCTTTCCGATGATGAGGACAGGTGGCAGAGATTTGGAACCTATATTTCCCAGGACTTCAGGGATTACATCAACAATGAATTGCTGACGGAAAATATTATGATGAGGAATGTTTCTAAACTACAGGTGGACGGGGTTTGCTAATTGCTTGAGTATGGATATACAGATAGTGGGTACTTGGAGGGACGATGGAGATGACAGCAAAAGAAGAATGTGAAGAACTATTAAATCATATACTCCCAGCGGCAGAGGACTTGTTGAGAAAGAACAAGGAGTTTTACCCTGTTGGAGCTGTATTGAATAATGACAACTCTGTTTCTTTTACTGCCACGCTGGAGGAGGGTGATTTCCCGGATTCTGAGAGCGTGATCAGCCATTTAACAGAGGCTCATAAAACAATGGCAGGCAACGGAGAGATTAAAGCAAGTGGAATTGCCTGGAATGCCACTATAACAGAAGGAGCAGGTAAGAAAAGAGATGCCATCATAGTAAGCCTGGAACATAAGGAGAATTACTCTGTCATAATCGGAGAACCATATTCCATGAATGTCTTTAAGAAACTCCACTTTGATATTGTATTTGCCCAGGCAGGTAAGAATGATATTTGGGGATAAGCACAGGACCATGATAGGCGATATATTTTCAAAAGCTGAAAAGAATATCAATGTAACTGAAACTATTAACCTTATAGAAAATCAGGTTTATAAGGAACTGAAGGACTTTGGTTTTAGAAAACACGGAAGAACACTGCATCGATTCGTGTCCGACGATATTTCACATGTTGTTTTCTTTCAATGCGGACAGGCATACAGAGAGGAAACACATCTGATGTGGGTAAGGCTTGGAATACGAATACCGGAATGTGTGGAAAGGGTATTTAATCCAGTAAATGATAAGAAATACTACCATGAATATGACTGCAATATGCGTTCGGATTTAGGAGCAGTGAAAACACGGAACAAAAATAAGAACAAGACCTTTAATCTTAGAAAAGATGATCCCGAAAACATCTCCAGGGAAATTTTAGCTATTCTTAAGAAGGATGTGCTCCCGATTTTTGATAATTTTTCCAGTCGGCAGGCGGTAATAGATCACCGTAGGGATTATCCGTATTTTGATACGCTGAATTCACGCTTGATATTATTGGAAGAAGCTATGATATATGGGCATATGGGAGAATTGGATATGGCGAGGGAGACATTTGACACATATTATAAACAATCGTGCAAGGAAAAAATTTGCCCGCAACATATTGAATATTTGGATAAACTACGCATTGACCTCGGATTATAAGTAAGAGGATGCGGCTGGGAATCTTATACGGATATACAATTGAAAAGATATGTACTGAAGACTTCATATCAAAGTATCGAAAAGGTTACGGTGATTGTTATGAAAAATGTGATCAAGTGGCTTGAAGAATGGCATAAAGACAATGCCTTTGATGAAGGGTATGCATTAAATATCAGGATATCCACACTTGATAATCCGGGATGGTCGGTGGATATAGATCTTGCCGATACGAAATATAGTTGTATGACTATGGATGAAATCAAGATTGATAATTCGGATGATGACTGGATAGACTGCCGGATTATGGACAATCATTACCTGGGACATGGGGATTGTCTTAAACTGGAAAAGATTATTGCGATATTCGGGGAGAAAATCAATTCTGTGGATATAGAGAATAAGCTGGAACAGTTTCCGGATGCTTTTGGAAGCGTAAAGAAGGCTATTTTATCCGGAAATGGATATTGGTATCCCCTTGAAACAAGGTATAAGCCGGAGCATAAAACAGCCGTTTATAATCTGGACAGGCTTTATAAAAACG
>JAILNV010000041.1 GCA_024691125.1 Lachnospiraceae bacterium
CCTTATCATAGGGAAGGTATGAAAACTCGCGGAGCATCTCCTCAGTGGTACGAAGATACAGGGGGGCCTGGTCATCCGCATCCTTAAAGCCCTTGCCTGCCATGATTATACGCCTGTATATCTCATCCCCGGGATCCAGGAAATGAACGTCACAGGTAGCCACAACGGGCTTGCCGAGCCTGTCTCCCAGTTCTATTATCTTCCTGTTCAGATTTATGAGATCCTCCCTCGAATTAACATTTTCATGATGATCATCCGCTATCATGTACTCATTGTTGCCAAGGGGCTGTATCTCCAGGTAATCATAAAAGGATGCGATATCGGAAATCTCCTCCTCGCTCCTCTCATCCACTATGGCACGGAAAAGCTCGCCTGCCTCGCATGCGGAACCTATGATAAGACCCTCCCTGTATTTTTGGAGCAGGCTCTTTGGTATCCTCTGGTTCCTGTGGAAATACTTAAGGTGGGACTGGGATACGAGCCTGTAGAGGTTAATCCTTCCCACTTCATTCTTGGCAAGGATGATCACATGATACGACATGGATTTCCGTATTATGTCAACCGAATTCTTTCCAAACTCGTAAAGTGCATCAAGATCGTTTATCCCCTGTTCCTTAAGTCGCTTTACAAGACGAACAAATATCTCTGCGGTACAGCCCGCATCGTCCACTGCCCTGTGATGTGTCTCAAGGGGAACCTTAAGAGCCTTCGCAACATGCTGGAGCTGGAACTTACCGAGTTCCGGAAGCATTGCTCTGGCCATCGCAACAGTATCAATATATGTAAAATCAATCTCAATACCGAGGTCGAGAGCCTTCTGCTTAATAAAGCTCACATCAAAGCGGGCGTTATGTGCAACCAGTGAACAGCCTTCACAGAACTCAAGAAATTCGGGAAGTACTTCGGCTATGAAGGGGGCATCCTCCACCATGGAATCGGTTATCGTCGTCAGCTGGGTTATCCTGTAAGGTATGGGTTCTTTGGGATTTACAAAGGTGGAAAACCTGTCCTTTATCTCTCCGTTTACGACCTTTACAGCACCTATCTCGATTATATTGTTTCTGACCGGATTAAAGCCGGTTGTTTCTATATCAAATACAACATAGGAGTCATCGAGGGACTGTCCCCTTCCGTTTGCGACTATACCCATGGAATCATCCACGAGATATCCCTCAATACCGTATATCACCTTAAAATCCGGGTATTTTTCATTGATCCTGGGAAGCTCATGAAAGGCATCCGTAAAAGCCTGTACCACTCCGTGATCGGTAATGGCCAGCGCCTTATGGCCCCATGAGGCTGCCCGCCACATAAGGTCCTTTACATCGGAAACTCCGTCCATGTCGCTCATCTTGGTATGACAGTGGAGCTCAACCCTCTTCTCGAGTTCATTATCCATCCTTACTTCTTTATCAATGGAAGAGGCCTTCTTAATTCCCTTGACATATCCGAGGGACAGTTCTCCGTTATCTACATCCGCCACTGCCTTCATAAGGATGGTGCACCCTGTCTTAAGATATTCAAAAAGCCTCTCCTGATGCTCGAGTCTCGGGAACATCTTCACGCCTATGGTATCCGTATAATCCGTGATATCGAATAATACCATGAGCTTTCCGGTTCTGGTCTCCCTGCTTTCAAGCCGGATCACTTCTCCAAAAACGGTCACCTCACCCGTCATACCGTCAAGATCGGATATCTTCACCGGCTCATCATCAAAATCCATGCCGAATATCACATCCGGGTTATCCGTATTTCTGAATGAACGGTTCCTGAAATTCCCCCTGGAGTAATCCTTCCTGCCTGTCTTATCCGTCTTTTTAACTGCCTGCGTTTCCTTATCACGACCGGTATCAACCGGCTCACTATTAACCGCAGGTTCCTGTATCTGAGCGGGCTTTTCTTCGATAGTCTCATCCGGAACGGTCCCCGACGGAACGGCGATCTTCTTAACCGCCTCATTCATCTTATGCTCGGCGTTTGCCCTTGCCTTACTCTTTTCAGGCTCCTTATATCCAACCGTGATCCTGCCTTCAAGACAGCACCGTTCATGAATGATATTGTCAAGTCTTTCCACAATGTCTTCTTCATTCTCTCTTGCTATCAGAGTATCATCCATTATAAGCCTCAGTTCATCATCTTCCGGATACTCATAATCCGCGTGATAGAGTATCAGATAATCAAACTGATTGTAATGCTTGAACTCCTCAAGGATACTGTCAAGGTATTCACCCATCAGTGTCCTCAGATTATATATTCCCGACAGTTCGAAGCTCTCGCATACGGTGATCATCATGGGATCATTCGTGAAAAGCTGATGTGCTATCTCCCTCTCAAGAGAATAAACATCCTGCTTCATTATAAGATGGGGGGACTTAAGATATATCTTAAGTCCTCCCCCATTCTTCATATTTACGATCCTTTGCACTTCAGTGTCACTGTAGAGCCGGTCAAGCTCTTTATTAAGTTTAAGGGTGGGAAAAACTTCCCTGAAAGCCTTGGACATTATTATTACCCTTTATCCTCATCCCAGTTATCAAGCTCATACCTGAGTGTACTTAAAAGCTCGCTCTCGGGAACCTTCCTTATGATCCTGCCTTTCTTTATAAGAAGTCCCTCTCCTATGCCGCCCGCTATCCCGATATCCGCTTCCTTAGCTTCACCCGGTCCGTTTACCACGCAGCCCATGCAGGCAACCTTGATATCAAGATCATATCCTGCGACAAGCTTCTCGACCTCACCCGCAAGGGAAATAAGATCGATATTTGTCCTTCCGCATGTAGGACAGGATACCACCTCTATACCGCCCTTTCTTAAGTTTAACGTCTTAAGTATCCTCTTGGCGGTTACGATCTCCTCCACCGGATCGCCCGTCAGTGAAACCCTTATGGTATCACCTATACCTTTATTCAGTATGATGCCGAGTCCGACCGCCGATTTGATACTGCCGGAACGCACGGTACCCGATTCGGTTATCCCGACGTGAAGCGGATATTTACACTGCGGCGCCAGAAGCTCATGTGCCTCAACACACATCATCACGTCGGATGATTTAATACTGACAACGATATTATCATATCCGCACTCCTCTATGATCCTCACCTTATCAAGAGCGCTCTCTACAATTCCCCCGGCTGTTACTCCGCCGTACTTCTCAAGGATCGGCTTCTCAAGCGATCCCGAATTAACTCCGACTCTTATAGGGATATTCCTCTCCTTAGCGGCATTAACGACCGCTTCAACCTTATCCGCCGATCCGATATTTCCGGGATTTATCCTTATCTTGTCAGCTCCGTTTCTGATAGCCTCGACAGCCAGCCTGTAATCGAAATGTATGTCCGCAACTATCGGAATATGTATCTGTTTCTTTATCCTGCCAAGCGCCTCAGCCGCTTCCTGCGTGGGTACCGTAGACCTGATGATCTCGCAGCCTGCTTCTTCAAGTCTCAATATCTGTTCAACGGTACTCTTTACGTCTTCGGTCCTGGTATTTGTCATGGACTGTATTCGTATCGGATTTCCGCCGCCTATCTTAACCGAGCCTATTTCCACGACTCTTGTATTATCCCTGTAACTCATGATACTCCTTTCAGTAAAGGCATCTTCGGCATCACTATCTATAGTACCATCTTTTTTCTTTTATACAAGGGCTTGTGCTTTAATTGATACATTATCATTTTCGTCCCGCAAATTTATGTACATAAATGAAGTACACGGCTGCAAAGGCTGCGATCATTATAACGGTAAGCGACACTATCAGTATCCTCACTCCGTTCCTCCCCATTCCTTTTCCTTTTTTAATCGTCTTTACGGCAGTGTCCCCTGCGTCTGTATGAATGGCATTTGCGCATTTGGCTTCTATCGTCTGGGTGATCACATTCTCCGCCATGTCCGATGCCTGCACTTCTATAACATAATCACCGTAATCCGGTATCGGGAATTCGACGGTATCCTGCTTTTCATCCTTCATCATCTCCTCTCCGTTGAGCTTAACGGAAATGAAATAATCCTCTTCATCATACAGACTCAAGATCAGCACATCGCCCTTATTTACGCTGCCGTCATCAGCCATCCCGTCAACAACGATCCTCGGCTGTGTTCCGTCAACTATGAATTCAACCGTCTTTTCGGCCTGATTCCCGGCATCATCCACGGCTGTGATCTTAAGTATGTATTTCCCGTCTTCGTTTACCTCCTTCTCCCCGTCATAATTGGCACTGTTAAGATAGGTATTATACTCAACGCCGCTTTCATCCTTTACGTAGTCAGCGAAATTATCTGGAAGCCGGAAACTCTTAACGTATTTCTTATCGAGTGTATCCACATAATCGATCTCGGGCTTGGTTGTATCAAGGGTGAACCTTATGGTCTTACCTGAGATATTACCGGCCATATCCGTTACCCGTACATTAAGTTCATAACTGCCCTCCTCATCTATCGTTATTGAAAACTGCGACTTCTCTCCGTCCATGACCCATTCGGGCGCTCTGACCTGTTCAAGACCGTTATCTGTCCTTTTCTTAAGATCGCATACCACCATCGCTGTCTCATAATTGCTCTCGGTAACAGAGAAGCTTATTGTGGGCGGTTCATTTGTTATTATCTCCTCCTGCATTTCATAACCGTTCAGAATCTGAACAACAGGCGGAGTCCTGTCAATAACAAATCCGATGCTTTCCTCGCTTCCGTTTCCCGCCTCGTCCTCGGCTTCCACCGTGATCCTGTACGTTCCGTCCTCTGAAAAATCATACGTGTTTGAACTGAAACACCCTTCTACCCTGTAGTCACCGGGTTTTAAATCCCTTGTTCCCCTGCCGTTATCAACCGATCCTTTAACGGTCACTCTGTAGGCATCCGCAAAATCATCGCTTACGTTTATCTTAAGAACGCCCTCGGTTCTCAGGATGTAACCTTCCCCTATCTCTTCAAAGCATATGGACGGTGCCGTCCTGTCCACCCTGAACCTTACAGTCATCGGAACGGATTCGTTTCCGGCCTGATCCGCCGCGCTGACATTTACCGTATAATCACCCTGCGAATCCGCATTGAATATCTCCGATTCAATCGCTTCTCTTAACGAGCAGGTTGAATCGGCAACCTGTTCTTCACTCTCCCCCATCTTTTTCATTACGTTATATCTTACGGTCACACTGTCGGGATGCGCATCCTTACCGCTTAGGGATACCCTGACCGGCTTATTGTATACCTCACCGCTGTTCGCCCCCGAAATACCGATCTCCGGTGCCGTCCTGTCGATCTTTACGGTCTTCTTTACGGTACTTAAATTGCCGGCCCTGTCATATACCTCTACCGCAAGCTCGCTTCCCTTATCGCTCAGCGTCTCCTCAGTTATCTGATATTCCCTGCTTGTTCCGCAATAGCTGTCATCATTATTGAAACCTTCATCCGCAAGCACCGTCTGCCCGCATACTACCTTAAGTCTTGACAGTCTTGAACCGGAATCGTTGACCGTAACCTTTATCCCGATATTACCTGATGTCCACTTGTCAAACTCCTTATCCGAAGTAACTTCTACCGAAGGTGCCTGCGAATCAAGCAATACATGATAATTCGGGGAACAAACTATATGACACGGCTCATTCTTTACTATTTTTTCAGCCTTTTTCTTTGCTTCCTTCCGCTCCTTATCACTGACTGTCGAAGGATCGGTCTCCTGAAGAACGGCTGCCATCTCCTCATCCGACTTCATACGGTATGATATCCTCTTTTCAAATCCGAGCGTGTATTCTCCGTCATTAAGTGTACCCGGCCTCAGAACAAAAGCCGCGCCTTCCATATCCGTCCAATCACTCAGACGTTCCGTTCTGCCGTCAGCAAGTGAATAACGCACTCTCATATCATAGGTTATATAGCTGTCTGTCAAAGCATTCTTTTCATCCTCATTGATACGGTATTTGAACTTATCCGTCATCGGATTCCGGTCAGGTTCATACTTTAAAGGGATCGAACTGCATATCACCTCATCATTCTTCGGTACTATGTTAACACCGTCCTCACGTGTTACGGTCACCCCCATCGAAATTCCGTAATATATCATCTCCTTTTCGGCACAACGGGTCTTTACCGGCGCTATGGCCACACCTGCCATCAATAATAACAACCCGCAGGCCAAACCTCTGAATACGATCCTCATACTGTTCCACTCCTTACTTTGGTTTATATATTTACTGCTCCTGCATGTATTTTATTCTTCTGCTTATATCATCCCTCTCGGCATTCCTTTCGGGGTCAAGCAGAACAAGTGCTTCCTTTCCGTAAGAAACCGCCCCTTCATAATCTCCCGTTTCCTCGCATATGATGCACAGACGTCTGCAATACTCCGCTTCATATCTGCTCCCACTATCCGTAAACAGGCCTTCTCTTATCGCATATCGCAGATCGTTAAGGCCCGACTTAAGATGTGCGGCAGCCGTCTGTGCAGCCTTACCGTCCTCATCCATTATTCCCGCATACAGATTGGCTATCATAAGCTCGTTATCATATCTTGCCTCCGAATAACCAAGTCCCCTGTTGTAACGGGCAAATTCATTCAGGCATTCCGTATACCTTGCATTATCCTCCTCAAATGAAACCTGCAGCCTGCAAAGCTCCATATAGTACCCTGCATCCGGATACTCCTCTTCATCAAGCATCCTGAAGTATCTTAACGCTTCCCTGTAATTCCGCTGTATCGTGAAGTAATTTCTCGCAACCTCATAGGTGAACTTCCCGCAAGTTTCCTCATCCAGACATCCGGCCTCAATATAACCGCATATTATTCTTATTCCTTCTTCCGTGTATTCCCCGTCTATGATATGATCGCTCAGTTCCTCCATCATCCTTGATGCAGGGCTGACCTTTGGCCCGGCAACAACGTATCTTACGGCAAATGTCCCGAATACGCCAAGAACCGCAACTGCGGCAGCCACCGCAATCTTAATGAGTATGGCGTTCTTCTTTTCGCCGCCCATTCGTATAAGCGCCCTTATTATCTCGTCCATATTTCTGTATCTTAAGCTCTTATCACTTCTTATACAGTTGAGTATCATCTGTCTTATCGCTCCGGGCAGTCTCCTGTCATTGCGTATCGCATCCGTCTGCCTGTCCAGATCCTCATCAGGACGTTTACCGGAATACATTGCATACATCAGCATTCCAAATCCGAATACATCCGTACGTTCATCAAGCAGTTCGCCCCTGTTGTAATACTGTTCCGGCGCCGCGTAACCGGGCGTCCCGTACAGTGAACCCCTGTCCGCTATCCTCCCTGCAATACCGAAATCAATAAGCTTAAGACTTCCGTCATTCTTAAGCATTATATTCTCCAGTTTAAGATCAAGATAAAGAATGGATGGTCTCAGATCATGCAGATACTGAATAGCCCTTGCTATATCCGTCCACCACGAAATAAGCGTCCTGTTGCTTATCCTCCCCTTCCGTATAACCCGGTCAAGCGTGACGCCCTCAATATAATCACTGACAATGAAATATCCGTTTTCATCCGGCCATGCATCCACTATCCTTGGGAACATGACATGATCAAGCCTGACCATCATATTGATCTCATTCTGCGCAAGCCATAAGGTATCATCGCTGATTTCAATGAACTTAACTGCCCATTTCTTACCGATCGATACATCCTCAGCCATATATACGCTGGATGTACCTCCTTTACCGATACAACGCACAATACGATATCTTCCGCGCAGGACATGACCATTAGACAACATAAAATCACCCCGGTCCTTCTTGCTGAAAAATCTGTTTGTAATAAATCGGAATTATGACGGAATCCGTCCGACATGTTGATATTCGTCCGATATGTTGATTTTAACGTGGTTACATAGTAACCGATATGAATGGGTTCTGTCAAGCTTTTTTTATTACGACATGCAGCATCTCATGACTTTGTCATCTCGATGTATGACTGCGCCATATATTAAAAATAAAAAAACACGGTCATTCATGCAAGCATGATGACCGTGTTTATTATTATACTGTATGTCCCGGCTTTAGCAAACGCCCTGAGCGATCATAGCCTCAACAACCTTCTTGAAACCTGCTATATTGGCACCTGCAACATAATTGCCTTCCATGCCGTACTCTTTAGCCGCATCATCGATATTGTGATAGATACCGGTCATGATGTTCTTAAGCTTACCGTCAACTTCCTCAAAGCTCCATGAAAGTCTCTCCGAGTTCTGGCTCATCTCAAGAGCAGATGTAGCAACACCGCCTGCATTTGCAGCCTTGCCGCCTACGAAAGGAATCTTCTTCTCAAGGAAGTACTGGGTCGCATCAAGAGTTGTAGGCATGTTTGCACCTTCAGCTACATACTGAACGCCGTTTGCAACAAGCATCTTGGCATCCTCAAGGTCAAGCTCGTTCTGGGTAGCGCAGGGAAGTGCGATGTCTACCTTGTACTGCCATACACCATGCTCGCCGTTCTTCTTCTCATGATATTCAGCTGACTTACGTGATGCTGCATACTCGGTAAGACGTGCACGCTTAACTTCCTTAACCTCTTTAAGAAGCTCTACGTCGATTCCTTCGGGATCATAGATCCAGCCTGTTGAATCAGATACGGTAACAACCTTGGCACCGAGCTGCTGAGCCTTCTGGCAAGCATAAATGGCAACATTACCGGAACCTGATATTGCAACAACCTTGCCTTCCATCTTATCGCCATGGCACTTAACCATCTCCTCGGTAAGATAGAGAAGACCGTAACCTGTAGCCTCTGTACGAGCGAGCGATCCGCCGTAGGTAAGACCTTTACCTGTAAGAACGCCTTCATAGAGACCCTTGATCCTCTTATACTGTCCGAACATGAAACCGATCTCACGTGCGCCTGTACCGATATCACCTGCAGGAACATCCTCGTCGGCTCCTATATATTTGGAAAGCTCTGTCATAAAGCTCTGGCAAAACTTCATTATCTCGTTGTCAGACTTACCCTTGGGGTCAAAATCAGAACCGCCCTTACCGCCGCCGATGGGAAGTGTTGTAAGAGAGTTCTTGAATATCTGCTCAAAACCAAGGAACTTGATGATACCAAGGTTTACCGAAGGATGAAGACGAAGTCCACCCTTGTAAGGACCTATGGCATTGTTAAACTGTACACGGAATCCGCGGTTAACCTGAACCTTACCGTTATCATCTACCCATGGAACCCTGAACATGATCTGACGATCCGGCTCTGTGATTCTCTCAAGGATAGCGAGCTTACGATACTTCTCCTCGTCCTGCTCGATAACTGGGCGAAGTGTGCTAAGCACCTCTGTTACTGCCTGAAGGAACTCAGGCTGATCTGCGTCTCTTTTCTGTACCTTCTCAAGTACCTCATCAACGTATGACATAGCGTTTTCTCCTTTTTTTTATATGATTTTGGGAAACTAACGGATTGCTACGTTGCTTCGCAACTCTCGCAATTCTTAGTTTTACTTTATCCAACTAAAGCAGAATTATATACTATTTCATATGCGTTGTAAATAAGAAAATTAAGTTTTTTGATATTTTTATTAAGTTTTTAATGTTTAATTAACATAAAGTTGTCTTTATTCTGTTTTAAGTTGTAAAAACTATACGTATTCTGGTACCAATTTCTTTCCTGGATACTATTTCAAAATGACCATTATGCTTATCAACTATCCACTTTGCTATAGATAAACCAAGACCTGTTCCCTGAACCTTTCTTGTATCATCTGCCCTGTAGAAGCGCTCAAACATATGCTTTACATCTACTTCCGCCATACCTATACCGCTATCCTGAACCTGAATGTACGGCTTATACTTTGTTTCTTTTCGCCCATCATTCTCTGATTCAACCGCTTCAAATCCTACAGAGAGAACTATATCGTCACCTTTCGAAGTATATTTGGCCGCATTATCAACCAATATTCGCATAGCCTGTTTTATCATAGAAGCATCTGCATTCAAATGAACATCCTGAGCCTTCTCATCATATTTATAAACATGATCCTCATCTATCATAAGGGACTCTTCATAAATCTCACGCATCACTTCATTTAAGCTTACATCCTCAAAGGTCATTGGATTTCTTCCTGCATCACCTCTTGCAAGGAATAAAAGCTGTTCAACAAGATGATTCATGTGGTCAGATTCATTCTTAATGGCAGCAATGGATTCTTCCAGTATTTCTTCATCCTCCTTGCCCCAGCGATCCAGCATATTTGCATAACCCTGTATAACAGAGATAGGAGTTCTAAGCTCATGAGATGCATCATTAACAAATCTGGCCTGCTGTAAATATGTATCATGCATTCTGGTCAGCATGTTATTCATAGCCGCTTCTATTCCCTGAAGGTCATTATCTCCCAGGGAAAGCTCCGTAGTCTGTTCTGGCGAAATGTGTTCGATAGCATTTTCTATAGTATGGAACTTTGCTTCATCAAAGGACATATTACTGATTTCTTCAGCCTTTAATGCCATATCATTAATCGGCTTCAAGGTTTTCTTTATACTTCTATGCTCCCCATAATATGAGAAGATAATATTTATAGACTGGAAGATGACAGCTAATATGATCATCGAAATGATAATCATAAATGGCTGAAAAACATTTTCATTAATTAGAACATCTTTCCCTGACTTAACTACATATGTAAGATTACTTAAATCCTCGCCTCTTGTAGTAAAATATCTGGAAACATCGCCATCCTTCCACTCAACTATATATTTATAAAGCTCATCTCCGAATGTTCTGGATTCAATACTGTATAACCATAGAAATGATAATGCTATAAACAAAAACAGGTTTGCACTAAAAAATAGCCCTACTTTGGTCCATATAAATTTGCCGTGTAAGCGTAGAGCTATAGAAGACATATTCTTTTGTTCTTTATTCTTTGCCATATCCGTTCCTACTAAACTATTCCGCCTTAATAACGTAGCCCACGCCACGAACTGTCTGGATCATCTTTACATTATATGCTTCATCTATCTTAGTTCTGAGATGACGAACGTAAACATCAATTACGTTCGTCTCTCCCAGATATTCATATCCACAAACCTTTTCAAGCAATGTGTCACGGGATAGAACTATATCCATATTTTCCAGGAGGACTCTGAGCATAATAAACTCTCTATTAGTAAGTTCTATCTCATGTCCATCATAACGAACACTATGCTTTGGTATATCCATTGTAAGAGCATTCCATTTGAAATGGTCCTCGTCCACCTTGCCATTCTTATCTGATTCTACACCAGCAGTTGCATCACTGTTTTCAACAGCAGTATTAACAGATGTACTCGCCGCTCCACCATGCAGCTTAAGAGCAACTCTGATCCTGGCCAGAAGTTCCTCTATAGCAAATGGCTTTGTTATATAATCAACCGCACCAGCATCCAAACCGGACACTTTATCCATTACGGCATCTCGAGCTGTGAGGAGTATAACCGGAGTCTGCTTCTCTCTATGCAGTCTTCTTAGCACCTCCATACCACTTAGCTCAGGGAGCATAATATCCAAGAGAATGAGATCGTAATTATTTGCCAGAGCCATTTCAAGTGCAGTACGCCCATCAAGAGCCTTGTCCACCTTGTAGTCCTCATGTTTTAACTCGAGCTCTACGAATCTGGCTAATTTTTCCTCATCTTCTACTACTAATATGTATGCTCCCATTATTACCTCCAAAGATACTTAAGCGTTGTTATCTTCTACAGTTCCTTCAACTACAGTTGACTGTGTGTTATCTGCTGCAGGAGCTGCCTGATCGCTACCGAAGCTCTCATTCCAGCTTTCCTTTACCTTACCAGCAAACTGTGAAGCCTGGTCCATAACTCTGTTAACCTCGTTTGTATCATCCTTTCCAACGATTGAATATCTGCAATCAAGGAAAAGTGAGATGATGATGACAATTAATAAAAGCTCCCATGCTGCAAGCATCAAAATGATTGAAATCCAAAGTGGAAGTTTAATGATCTCCTGACCATTTTTAACAACCTTCACTGAATTATCAACTGTATACTGGAAACCTCTCTTTATAGCAGCTCCCAGATCCTTAAAGAAGCTCTTGCCTTCCTTCTGCTGATTTGACTGCTCTATTACTGTAGGAACATCTCTGTAAATTGACTGCTGCTGAGTATTTGTTGAGTATGTTGTCTGGCTTGGTCCGTTAACCTTTCCTGCCTTCTCAAGAGCAATCATTGCATCCAGCATATCGCCATTTGCTTCCTCAAGTGCTTTCTTAGCATCCTCGTAAGATACGTTTGCCTTCTGTACTAATTTTTCAACCTTCTCAAATTCATTCATGATATTTTCCTCTTCTTTCTTAAAATGATTTATTTACCAAATTTTCTTTGGCTATTTGCTTTTGACAGTTCTTATAATAGCCTTAATTTTTTAATTCATCTTTTAAGAAAGATTAAAATAAGATTAAAAAATGTTTTTAATAGTTTTCATTTTCCAATTCATTATAGTACCACAATTACATTTTAATCTCCACCTTGTTGGAGAAGCCAGCGAATGCTATACTTGTATCGTGATTAAGAAACTAAGTTACGGGAGTAATTCTAATGGCAGAAAAGGTTTTTATTAAAAACATAGAATGGGACCGCATCTGGATTTCATTTTTTATCGAGGGATTAGATGAGACCTCGAATGTTTTTATTTCCAATTCTAAACGCACCTATAGTTTTAGCCTAAAAAATGGAGATGCCCCTGACGAATATAAACTTAATATCACAAACCCAGGTGACTGCAAAATGCTTCCTACTGGAATCTACGAATTATTCTATAATTCTTCAGATAAGGAACTTCCTGGTGCTTCTTATAATATAAACTGGAATAATCCTTCTATAGAAGTAAAGACTCTCAGCAAACAATTTATTTACTTCCATAATGAAAGGGCCTACAGAATACAGTTCACTGATAAGAATGGATTTAAATTTAAAGCATCAGATGTTCAGCTAAAGGGTCAGGGTACTGTAAAAAACCTACTATCTATCATTAGAAGAACAAAGAACAATACTGCCAAGACCATTCTTAGAACAATTTATAACTTCGACTATATCCTCTTCCACAGAAAGTTAAGAGGAAAAGATATTCACAAAATAAAAGACCCTAGAATTCTGCTCATGTCGGATCAAAGCGAAGAAATGGGGTCTAACATGGTAGCTCTTAAGAACGCTCTTATTAGAGAAGGCCTTAACCCTAAAGAAGCACTCCGTGCGATTACAACAAAGCATTACAACATTCTTCACTGGATGAAAACACTTAAGAAGATAGCCTGGGCAGATTACATTTTCCTGGATGATCACAGTCAGACTACCGACTGGCTAACCATTAAGGGAGCCGTTATAACTCAGCTATGGCACGCAGGTGCAGGCTTTAAATCTACAGGTTATAGTCGTTTTGGAATGCCAGCAAGTCCGGCACCAAAATCCGGTCACAGACAGTATACTTACGGCATAGCTGGTTCAAAGAAAATAAGACATTTCTTCTCAGAGGTCTGGGGGATTAATGATGAGATGGTTCTTCCAACTGGAATGCCTAGGCTGGATGAATATCTGGATGAGAATTATATAGAAGAAACTGC
>JAILNV010000043.1 GCA_024691125.1 Lachnospiraceae bacterium
TAAAACAATTAAGGTCAATGGTAAGGAATTTACCGTTTCTTCGGATACCAAAGTAAGCGATTTCGTAAATCTTGTTAAGGATGCGGGGCTTAATGCAAGCTTTGATGAGAAGAACGGAAGATTCTTCATAAGCGCCAAGAATTCAGGAGCAGGTTCGGATTTTAACTTCGAGCAATCAGGCGGAGATGCAACGGATGTACTTGGTAAAATGGGTCTGGTAGATACCGGTGTTGATGGGAACGGTAACCGTGCTGATACGAGTGCGGTAAAGATAGCCGGTGCGGATGCAAGGATTAAGCTGAATGGAGCTTCTTTTACAAGCTCCAGCAATACCTTCAGTATTAACGGCCTTACGATAACGGCTAAAGAGAAGACCGATGGTGAAATAAATATCAATACCGAGACTGACTATGATGCGATATATGACAAGGTAAAGTCATTCATCAAGGACTATACATCACTTATTAATGAGATGACTGAGCTTTACAACGCTCCTTCGAATAAGGGCTATGATCCCCTTACGGATGAGGAGAAGGATGCACTCACGGATTCGGAGGTTAAGAAGTGGGAAGAGAAGGTTAACGAATCGCTTTTAAGACGCGACGGTAATCTTGGATCCATTTCCAGTATGTTCAGGGAAGCAATGCTCCAGTCATTTGATTATAACGGCAAGAGCTACAGCTTATCGAGCTTTGGCATAAACACAGGAAACTACTTCACTACGAGTGAGAATGAGAGATACGGACTTCATATAGACGGTGATCCGGATGACAGTGAGACATCGGGTAATCAGGATAAGCTTAAGGCAGCGATCGCAGCAGATCCGGGAGCGGTAACAAGCTTCTTCACAAACCTTACGAAGAATCTTTACTCCAAGATCAATCAGTTTACCAAGAGCTCGGAAACCAGATCTTTCGGTAATTTCTACGATGACAAGAAGATGAAGGAAGACCTTAAGACATATGAGAAGAAGGTTTCCGACTGGGATGACTATGTTAAGTCGGTAGAAGACAGATATTACAAGCAGTTCTCGAAGATGGAGTCAGCAATGACCAAACTCAATTCCCAGCAGAGTTATATTTCTTCAATGTTTGGGGCATAATTATTTTTTAGGAGGTTTCAATCATGGCTATGCCAAAAAATCCATATGCGCAGTACAACAACAATAAGATCATGACTGCATCCCCTCAGGAGCTTACCCTTATGCTCTATGATGGTGCCATTAAGTTCAACAATATTGCAATGGCTGCAATAGATGAAAATGATGTTCAGAAGGCGCATATCAATATAATGAAGGTGCAGAGGATCATAGAAGAATTCCAGATGACCCTCAACTTTAAGTATGAGGTAGCCAACGACTTCAATAATGTATATAATTATCTTATGGGAAGACTCAGAGAAGCCAATATGACCAAGGATAAGGAAATACTTGAGGAAGTGTCAACACATCTTCATACCATGCGTGATACATGGAAGGAAGCCATGAAGCTAGCAGCCAAGTAGGAGTTAGGAGTTGCCATCTTGCGAAGCAAGATTTAGGATTGCAACGACGACTTGCCGCCGAACGAAGGTGAGGGGCGATACTCATTAGGATTAGTAATATATGAATGATATAGACAATTATCTGCAGATAATGATAGACAGCCTCACGAAGAAGGAAGAGCTGCTCGATCGTATAATAGACAAGAACAGAAAGCAGTATGAATGCATTAAGGGCAAGGACCATGAGGAGGTAGACTGGGATGCATTCAATCTTCTTGTCACGGAGAAGGAAATAGCTATCGACCGTATTATTGAGATAGATGAGGGCTTTGATCAGACCTATAATATCATCAAGGATGAGGTGACAGCCAATAAAGAAAAATATCGTGATAAGGTTGCTGTATTGAAGGAGCTCATCGAAAGGCTGACAGATAAGGGAATAGGCATACAGGCAGATGAAGAGCGAAACAGACAGATAATTGATAAGCTCTTTAATAAGACCAGACAGGAGATTAAGAAGCAGCGTGTGGGGATGAGCGCAGCAAGTGCTTACTACAAGACAATGAGTAACTCTGTTGTCAGAGCAGCTGAGATATCCATGCTGGATCAGAAGAAATAGAATAAGACACACGAACCCCGCGTATTATGATACGGAAATATCATAGCCACGGGGTTTTTGTATGCATAAGTAATTAAGAAGGATACAGGAACATATGAATAAAGCATCGTCACCTCAATTCATCTCTGATAATAATTTTCCGATCTCATACTTCGAAGAGGAAGTAAGAGAGGGCTTCTATATACCTACTATGATGAAGCGATACTGGGCGGGACAGATAAAGGTGCTCGGGGAAATAGACAGGGTATGCAGGAAACATGATATACAATGGTTTGCAACCTACGGAACCCTTCTTGGAGCAGTACGTCATGGAGGATATATACCCTGGGATGATGATCTGGATATATGTATGATGAGGAAGGATTATGACAGATTCTTTGAGGTGGCAGTCAGGGATCTTCCTGAGGAATATAGTGCAATTAATGTAAAATATGAACAATATCTTACGAACATGATAGGCAGGGTGCTTAATAACTACAAGCTGAAGGTTGTAGACTATAGTGAAGGACATATGAGGGCTTCTTGTGAGTGTCCTTATCTGCTCGGTGTTGATATCTTTCCGATGGATAATATATATGAAGATGAGAATAAGGAACAGGATCGTGTCAGGCGCCTGCATGATATCAGTCTTGCGATAGATATAATAAAAAAGAACGTATCGGAAAGCGATATTCCGGATATGGAGGGTACCCTTGCGTTTCTGCTGGATTTAATAGAGAGGGATAATAACGTAAAGATTAATATAAATGAAAATACCGAAAGAGAACTGCTGCTTCTTTCAGACAGGATATACAGTGAATATGAGAATGATGATTCCGCGGAAGTGGCTCTTATGCCGCTCTGGGCAGGATTTAACTGTAACAGATTTCCAAGAGCATTGTTTAGGGATTGCGTTAAGATACCATTTGAAAATACTGAAATTAATGCTCCCGGAAGATATGATGAGCTGTTGAGGTTAGCTTACGGGGATTATATGGTAATACACAGGGGGAGTGGTCTGCATGGATATCCTGTATACGGAACGCCCGAGAATATGCTCAGGGAACGTATGGGTGGCAACCCGTACAGATATACCTTTGATAAGGACGAGTATATCCGTATAAAGAATGAAAAGAACAACAGGAAGAATACGGATGATCATTGTATGGATATGGTCTACTCCATCATGGAAGCAATAAGGAGTGTGAAAACACTGATACAAAACAATATGGCTTCATACGCAGGGCAGCTGTTGGAAGCCTGTCAGAACCTGGCAATATCCATAGGTACGTTACTTGAAGAACGGACATACGGCAGCGAAGCTGTTGTAAAAGAATTGGAGATATTCTGCGAGGAACTATATGTTTGTCACGAAGATCTGGCAGAAATGGATGGGTTTGATGAGAGTGGGTATCAGGATGAGGACAGACAATCTTCAAAGGGCATAAAAATAAATGATCTGATAGATCATACGGAGAACCTGATCGGACAAATAAAAGAATTCCTTGACAACAGAAGAAAGAGAATACTGTTTCTGCCGTGTACTGCAAGATGGTGGGATTCAATGAGGGGGTATTATAATTTAGAGAGCAGCGAATATGATGACATACACGTAATTCCGATACCCTACTATATAAAGGACGAGAATGGCAATGCAGTAAGAATAGATCAGGCCGGGAGCTTTCCGGAAGATATAAGGATGACGGATGTAAACGAATATGATTTTACAAACGGATACGAAGATGAGATAGTAGTACAGATTCCGTATGATGAGCACAATACCGCATTCAGAGTACCGGATTTCTTCTTCTCAAAGAATCTTGTCAGATATACAGATAAGATAACTTATATTCCCTATCTTGATGCAGATACACCCAAAGAGGGAGATGCAAGAGCAATTAAATCATTGGAGTCATTTATCGAACAGCCAGTAATGATATATGCTGACAGTATAATACTTGATTCGGATGGATTAAAAACGATATACGTTGATAAGCTGACAGAACTTTCGGGTGAGGAGGAAAGAAGCTTCTGGGAGAAAAAAATAACTGTAGATGAACAGCCGGCAGACAGAAACCGTCTTGGTAATGACAAGCTTCTCATGCATTATGTCGATATTTCATATTTCCTGCAATATGGCAATGCCGCAATAGAGAAGCTGCGAAGGAACCTCAACTGCTTCTATGAGGCGGGAAAGAAGCTCAGCTATGTCTTTGTCAGCGACAGAAGGATATCAGATCTGCATGAGGTTGGAGCGGCTTACAGCGATATACTGAATGAAGTAAAAGAGAAGCAGGGATACAATGTCATATCAATTGAAGAGGCGGATAAATATCTTAAAGAAGCAGATGCATATTACGGAAGTGCCGGAGTTCTGGCTCATAAGCTGCGTTTGAAAGGAAAACCCGTTATGGTAATAGGGGCTCCCGATATCTGATTTTTTGTTGTAAACAGGGAGCCGAAAGAGTATAATGATTATGAGATACGGTATATGTCATTTTTGAGGAAATATTTTACAATTTCTTCAAAAAAGGGGTTAAGAATTCCCGACT
>JAILNV010000062.1 GCA_024691125.1 Lachnospiraceae bacterium
CAGTACGACCTGCCCCTTTGTTGATACAGTTGTATAATCTATTAATGTAGTTTCCATATCGCGCCTCCGTTGTAAGATTTTCTTACTTTTATTATATCACGAAAATCTCTAATTACAATCAAAATCTGGATTTATTCTCGCGGACAATTGGGTAACCAATAGTATTCCGTCCATGTAGTCCATGAAGTCTGTATAGCGTTACCTTGCCACCATATCTTGTTATATCATCGGAGGCTTCACAACCAGATATTGTGGTGATTTATGAGAGAATTAATAAGATACAAAATACTCGACTGCGTTTTTACCGAAAAATAAAGGGGTTCCAGATTGTCACTCCCTTAAGACCTCTTACTACTCCGCCCGGGAGTACAAAAAATAAAACTTTGCTGAAAAGAGTTTGTCAGTTTAAGATGTCATTGCGAAATAACGAGTGCAAAGACTCGATAAATACTTCATTACGCTCAATCTCTTAAGGTACACCTTTGGGCACAAGCATTTTTATTCGATAATTCTGTCCCTAAAGGCTTAATTTCGGATTATGGCACATATGTCAAAAACCACAAACCTTTAGGGACACTTCATCAACGATTTCTTAATTTGAACTCCTCCCCAATATACACCCTCACCGGGTTCCCGCGGACTATCTGTGCGTGCTTGCTCCACGCTTCATTTTTCTGCTTATCACGGCTGTCTGTATCTATCCGCTTAAGCACAGCTGACAATTTCTTCAGCGCGTCCTGCTTGTTCATATACTGACTTCTCTCCTTTGTCGACGTAATGACGATCCCTGTAGGGATGTGAGTGATCCGAACACCGGTTTCCACTTTATTCACGTTTTGTCCGCCATGACCGCCCGAGTGGAACTTTTCGACCCTTACATCCTCATTCCTTATTTCTGCCCCGATCTCGTCTGCCTCCGGGATCACGCTCACATCGATGAACCAGTTCTTTCGCTTATGTCCAGGACGATAGGGACTGGGGCATATCCATTCCATTGTACCTGCAAGATATGACAGATCCTGTTCCGTTGACAACAGCAAGGACGAATACGCCCCCTCAACCTCACCCTTACGTCCTGTTATTATCTCCAAATCCGGGAACTCCGCCATGAGCGCCCGTGCTATACCTCCAACGCCAACGCGGCATTCGAGCGGTCCCACCACCCCTGAGCTTAACTGTATAATCATTCATTTCCTCCCTTGTAGTTGTACACAGGCCTGATTATCCTGTCTATCCTGACTGTTTCCTTGACTGCCTCCTGAATGTATTCCATGCTCCGATAAGCAAACGGAGCCTCATCAAGCGTACCGGGGCCTATACAGGTCGTATATATCCCCTTCATAGAAGCCTTAAACTCCGATACCGTATGAGTCTTACGTATATCCTCTCTTGATGCTATCCGACCACTGCCATGGGGAGCTGACATATTCCAATCAGGATTACCAAGCCCTTTACCTAACAGCACTCCATCCCGCATGTTTACAGGTATTATGACCCTCTCATCTTCTTTGGCGGATATAGCACCTTTACGCAGTACCGGGATCTCACCTGACAGATCTACGTAATTATGGACACATGCGAAGCTTTCCACGGGCTTCCATTTCATGCCCCGGCATATTTCCTTTATGATAGTCTGGCGGTTCAGCTCTGCATATTCCTGGATAATGCTGATATCATGAAGATACGCCTCGCGTAATTCACCTCTCAGATAGGTCATTTCATATGGAATGTCCGAAATCCCTGAAGCCTTAAGAGCTTTCTGCCCTTCGTTTATATAATGATCCGCTGTTTCTTTGCCCAGATGCCTGCTTCCGGTATGCACGATAAGAAATATATTCTTATCTTTGTCATGTCCAACCTCTATGAAATGGTTGCCTCCACCCAGCGTGCCAAGCCCCAGCATCGCCCTGTCCTTACGTATATGGTCTCTGCATATGAGCCTGTCAAAATCAAAACCTTCGATGAAGCGGCTAACCCTATCACGAACCTTAAGCCCTGCAGGTACGTTTTCCCGTATTACTCTGTCGAGCCTGTCATACTCGTTCTTACCCTTCTCAATACGCGTTATAGTAATCCCGCAGCCAATATCCACGCCGATGAGTCCCGGGATGATCCGATCCCCTACCGTCATCGTAAGACCGATAGGTCCAATCTTTCCCGGGTGGACATCTGGCATAAGCCTTATTACCGCGCCTTCAGCAGCCGGATTATCGCAGATCATTTTGACCTGCGAGAGAGAGTACCTCTCAATACCCTCTTCTTCTCCGGCTACTGTAAAAATCTTTGCATCTTCATAGATGCCTTTTACTGTAATCTCTGACATATAATCCTCTTTCTTCCGCGTCCTTCCCTAAAAATGGGCACAAAAAGAACGCCTGCATAATACAAAGGCGCTCCAAAAGACAGATCCTGTATATCAGATGCAACAATCAGGGCATCAGATCATAAGCAGGACAGTCACGCCTCTGCAAACCATCATGTTATCGTTTGAATATGTATTTATATGCTGCATAACTGTCCTCCTTCCTGAGCCCATTGGCTTCATAATCTTCAATAACTACATCAGGATTATATTTCGCGCTATCCGCACTGTCAAGCAGTTTCTTACAACCCCTTAGCTGCATTTTACTATATCTATATTATTTTGCCGTTTTACAACTCCTTTCCTCTATTTGATATTGTCAATATTACTTTACACTTATTACTCGTACATCCAGTTACCTGTTTTATTATGCAGCCATTGCCATTGAATCATAGTATCGCTTTCTCTTGACCATAGGGAGGAAGACCATTATTGGAGGTACATATCCTCCTGTTATTCCAATAGCTGATAAAGTATCTCCAGATTATTACCTTTAGTTCTTCAACAGTAAACTGAGTAGATTTAATATTTCTGGAGTAGAACAGTTCATCTTTCATCCTTGCCCACATGCTTTCACACCTGGCATTATCATGACATCTGCCACCAGCACTGTTCATGCT
>JAILNV010000080.1 GCA_024691125.1 Lachnospiraceae bacterium
AATCTTTCAACTCTTTCTTCCTATGTTAATGTTACGAACGGATATAAGATCGTTCAGCCTTACGGAAGTGATCTTGGATATGTATATATGCAGATGTCAGGCGACAAAGCAAATGAGTACTACGAAAAGTACTATAAAAACAACAAGGAAAGACTGAATAACTATTTTATGGTTTATGCGGGCAGTGGCAAGATAGAACTTCCGGCAGGAAGCAATATAAGTGCTGACGGTAATTTCCTTTCAGCATTAAAGTCTGACTCTTCGGTAGTAAGTGATAATGTTATCTATAATACCGATTCGCAATTGTATAGGGCAAATCTACAGACAGGACCGGATGCCGGACAGGCAGTTGCGATACATGACGACTATACAACGAAGAAGGATAATCTCTGTGCAAAACTTATAAAACAGGGTGTGACGCCAACAGAGTTTGCAAATAAATTGTTTGATAATCTGGTTTTGCGAAATGATATTATAAGTCTTATTAATCTTAACTCATCTGATCCGCTGTATGGAGGTGCAAACAAGTATTCTTTTATAGCACATAATGATACGGATGGACATGATTATAAGGCTGTGTTTGCAAAATATGATTCGGGGACCCCTTTTGATTACAATGATACCGATATCAGAGTTCTGGTGGTTGTAGGGGACGTTGAGATTAACGCAGATTTTACGGGACTGCTTATAGCGAGCGGAACTGTCACGATAAACGGAGGACATACGATAACAAGTATCGTTAATGTAAGTGACGATAATCAGATGCAGGCGCTCAAGGATTGTCTGCAGAAAAAACAGTCACTTATGTATTTGAATACAGTATCTGCAGGATCTCTTCCGCATGCTGAAGAACGAAGCGCACTTCAGTATTTCAGGGACGGGTCGGGATATGATCTTGATGGATTGCAGAAAAACGGATCTTCCACTGTATCCAAGAATAGTGTAGAGTTTACAGAACTTGTAAAGTTTAATAATTGGATCAAGAAATAATTAGCAGGTTAAAGGTGTTATGAAGAAAGATAACAGGGGTTTTTCTCTCGTAGAACTTATTATAAGCATAGCAATTATTGTTATCGTACTCGGTATGCTTGGTGCAAGCCTTAATTATATAGGAAATTCTCAGGCACGCTCACTTGCCAATGCCATAAAGACCGCTGTTGGACAGGCAAGGATTCAGACTATGGGGAAATACGATACTTATCTGTACATCTATAAGAGTTCCGGAGATAACCGGTATTATAAGGAGACTTGGAAACGCTCGCGTTCAAATGTCGGCGGCAGTGATGAACTCATACGAGAGAACCGCGAACTGCTTGGCAAAGAAAGGCCTATGGTGAAATACTATGTTGAAGGTGATACAAGTGAGCATGAAATAGATGGAACGAATGGATTGCTTATAAAATTTGACAGAACAAACGGTAAAGAGATCGAAGAGGATATGGGTTCAGGTCATACTGACGAAGACGGCAACAACATAACTACGGGAATCGGAACGGGAACAAAAAGTGTTTTATGTAATCAGATAGTTATTTATTACGGCACTAAGGAATATAATGTTAGAATAGTTCCTGCAACAGGAAAAGTATCTCTGTAACAGAGCGAAAGGGGTAGGCTAATGAAATCGGGATATAAGAGTAGAGAAAGAAAAATAGGGAATAATAACAGTGGTTTTTCACTGGTAGAACTTTTGATAGCGGTTGCCATTGCAGCGATCGTGGGTGCTTCTGTGTTCGGATTTATGCAGGTAGGGGCGAAAACGTTCAACTACAACAGTTCAGATGTAAATCTGCAGAGCGAATCACAGTTGGCATTCAACCAGATGCAGGATCTTATCATAGATACGGCTGTAGGTGTACAGTATTATGCAAAAAACGGGGCTACATTAACGGAAGTAGGCAGTGATTCTGAGATAAGCTCAACCGATGATAAGCTGCTAAGGCTTAATAATATGGATAAAGTCTATGATATTTGGTGGGACAGAGATGCGAAAGAACTTATCTATAACGAGTATAATGCAAGTTATGACGAATCAACAGGAGCTGTCACACCTATAACACCTGCTGTTGTTGACGATTCCAATGGCCTTATGTCTGAGTATATCACTGATTTTTCAGTGGATCTATCAAGACTTGTAAGCAGCCGTGTTGTCCGGGTTGAATTAACATACGAAAAGGGTGGTCGTGTCTTGGCAACAAGCCACAACATTACCCTGAGGAATCAGGTTGTTTCAGGTAATAAGGTTGAAGAAAAGCTCAAAGATGCATTTACGATAAGTTCAAATGCTGTAATAGATGAGATAAGAGGAAAAGATATCATATATGCTGAGCCGGGTGATAATGTGAACCTTACTACTGTTGTTGATGAAGGAGCAACAGGGCTCACAGGATATCATGTATATGATACTTCAAATAATGAGATAGTTACGGAGTCGAACAGTCTTCGTTATGGTTTTGCGTCGGGTTCCTCTCATGAAACCGGATATACGACGATAGGTTATAGTAACGGTATGCTTCACGTAAGTAACAGTGAGACAACAGGAGAATTCCTGGTGCTTATTTATTGCCAGAGTGATTCTTCAAAAACAAAGGTTGTAAAAGTAAGAGTTGTAAGAGATCAGAGTTTAAGCATAGAGTTTTCAAAAGGAAGCGGAAATGAAGATGAAGTAGTTGTGGAAGGCGTAACAGGAGATGCAAAGTTTGAGGATGATCTTAATGTTGGTGAGACATTCAAACTGACAGCAACACCGGATATAAGTTGGACAAGCGCAAAAGTAGCCGCAGCAGGTGATACTTTGTGCTCAAGTGATCAGAGCAAGCTTGATACGATAGAGTCAAATATAAAATCACAGATAAAGTTCAAAGGCATGACAGGATATCCCGCTTTGTTCAATGAGACCGGAAGCCTCAACAGTGGTATCAATCCATGTGAATTCAAGATGGCTGCAGCCTTTAATTTCAGCGGTGAAACAGAGAAAGAATACTATCAGGAAACAATAAGCGCGAGAGCCATATGTGGTTATTCTGAGAGCAAATCTATTGATGTTCATGAGGATTGGAGTGGATCAGCTTATAAGGCAAAAAGTAATTACGATATAAAACGTTCATCGTCAAATATTAAACGTGGAGAATGGCAGGTAACACATATGTTATCCGATCCATCGAATCCAAACTCTAAAAAGAATGTTTTGGGCTCCGATCAGTTTACATGTAAGAAAGGAGGCACGGGAGATTTCTGGACCAATCATCTTGAACTTATTGAGATTAAGGTTACCGAACACCCGGGAGACAGAGTTATGGATCCTTCGGAATATATGCGTAATACTTCTGAAGGAGCGAACTGGACATTCCAGTGTCCGTTCTATTGGAATCCCAATAAACAGTATACATATGAATTCACGAGCCATATTGCACATACTGTTGCAGGATCTAATGAACACAACGTTTCATTCCTGTTGCCGCATACTTCTGAAAACGGGCATGTATATACGAAAAATGATTACGAATATACAAGTAATACGCTTACATTTACATTTGACAGACTCCGCCTGCACTATACACCAAGGGGAGATTACTCCAATGTTGTTGTAACGGAATTCACGCCTTCCGATCTGCCGGATCAGGATGAAGCGGTAGAAAAGAATGCAAAGACAAGCCGGGTTACATATTACATAAGGAAATTCCAGGCTAATCCTGATGAAACAGCAGGAATCAACTCGCGTATAAATCTGAAGATACAGTGGAATGATTCATTTAATAAGAATAATGGTTCGGATATCAAAAGAGATCTGGTTGATAGAAATCCGGTCTGGAACTTCTATGAGATTGAAAGTGGAAGCGACGGCAATGCCACATTAAAACCATATAATCCAAACGGTCTGGTAAGTCGTGAAAATAATGTCAACTACTATATGAACAAGCCGGGTAATACAATGCTTCAGACATATATAGACAAGGAACTGCCCGGCATCCAGTTCAAAGCATGGAAAGATAATTTCAGCAAAAACATACCGTCAAGATTAAGGATCGTTCCGGTATATAAGTATCAGGGAGACGAAGGCGGATCATCTTTCAATACTGAGATTCCGGATAATTACATTGACTGCGTTTTCTGGAACGTGAAGGTTCCGTATAAGTCATTGGCCGGTAGAATATTTAAGACTACGAATATTGGAAATTCCTATGAGGCGTGCTTCTTCCCGGGACCGGATGATCTCGATTTTCCGGGTGCAACTTCAAGCGAATTGATATGGAATTATGCAGGATTGAATACAAGAGCAGGATATAATAGAGATACAGATAACGGTTCCGAATGGAAGTATTACAATCTGTACTATACTCTGACAAAGAACAGTAACGTGGACGGAAGCGCGGAATGGATACTTAGTCTCAGATATCATGATAAGAACGGCAGCAGTGTGAATATTGCGAACTATAAATACAACAGATCAAGCAGACAGTGGGAGTTTAGCGCCGACTGATCATACTGACAGTTATTGACTGTGGCAGATAGGAGAATCACCTTGAGAAGAATATTTACGGGCACGGACAATAGAATAAAGAAACGTATAAGCGCTATAATGGCAGGTGTTATAGTGCTTACAACGATAGGTACTGTAACGTATCTTAAAGAGGATAAGGTTCAGGCAAAGGAAACACTGTACAGCATTGAGAAGGTTTTGAGTGATCTTGATTCATCAAAAACATCATTTGATATCCTCGAGATAGTACCCGATACAGTCTCTGCAAATGTTACGGTTAAAAGTGCATCCGGAAATGATGTTGATGTTGAGATCGACCAGAATATGGGTTTTCTTGGGTACTATGTAGGTGGTTCCGAACCGGTTCGAAAAGATGTTGATCAGGTTGTAAATAGCATACTTACAATTTCCGAAAATGAAGTGGTTAAAAGAACCACTCTCAGTGAATCAACATTAAGATATGGAGTCGTAAATAAGATATACGATGCACTGAAACAGTCAAATGTATATGATGAAAACTCTGGTCCGTTTTCATTGGCCCAGGGGTATGCTGAAGTCAGAAGTGGTGAAGATTTTGAGAACGTAAGGTGGATAAAGACTGAAGACAGATTCAAGTCGATGGTAGCTGATAAAACCCTTATGCCTATCGAAAGATATGTAGAAGGAAGCAGCATACTTGATAAGGATTACATTGATACTGCAAAGGGATCAATGGATATTGCGGATTTTGGAGATTATAATGCCAATTATGTTGGTAAGTATTCAAAACCGATCGATAAGGAAGATATAGCATACGCATTTGTTGATTCATATCTGTCGGAAAACAGGGCTGATCCTGAGAAGAAGGATTTTGAGAATGATAATTTCAGCCTGTCTTTAGCTCCTGAAAGAGAGGGCGGATCTTATGATCCTAATTTTGTGCTGCCTTCAAGTGTCGAAACTACACAGCAAAGTGTATGGGCAAATGTATGGGCGAGTTTTGAAGCAATTACAGATATAGACGGTGTTAAACTTAATGTTAAAAACGGATACAAGGCTACGGCTACACCTGTTGAGGAAGTGACGGGTGTGGTCGGCGATACACCTGTATATACATGGGATAGTAACAGAGGAATATATATCTATGCAGGCAGATATGCTGATATTGTATCCATGAAT
>JAILNV010000088.1 GCA_024691125.1 Lachnospiraceae bacterium
TGCGGACGGTATCAGGATGGACGCTGTGGCATCAATGCTGTATCTTGACTACGGTAAGCAGGACGGTCAGTGGGTTGCCAATATGTACGGCGGTAACGAGAATCTTGAAGCTGTTGAATTCCTTAAGCATTTTAATTCCATCCATTCCAAGCTTGATGACGGTTCTATAGTCATAGCCGAGGAATCAACGGCATGGCCGAGGGTTTCGGGCAGCCTTGATGATGACGGCCTTGGCTTTGATTACAAGTGGAACATGGGCTGGATGAATGATTTTACGGAGTTCATGCGTTATGATCCTCTGTTCAGGTCAGGTCATTATACCGAGCTTACCTTCAGCATGATCTATGCTTATTCGGAGAAGTTCATACTGGTATTCTCACATGATGAAGTCGTTCATGGCAAGGCTTCGATGCTGTCAAAGATGCCCGGAAGCAGATGGGACAAGTTCGCGAACTTAAGGGCTGCGTATGGTTATATGATGACGCATCCCGGCAAGCTCCTTACATTCATGGGTCAGGATATCGGTGAATGGGACGAGTGGAGCGAGAGCAGGAGCGTTGAATGGGATCTTCTTCAGTATGACGAGCATAAGCAGCTTAATCTGTTCGTTAAGGATATGCTTGACTTCTATAAGAGCAATCCGGCACTGTATGAACTGGACAACGAGATAGACGGCTTTGAGTGGATCAATAATATTTCTGCCAACGAATGTATCATTGTATTCTTGAGAAAATGCGAATCGCAGACGCTGCTTGTTGTGTGCAATTTCGCAAATATCAACAGGGATCAGTATAAGATAGGAGTTCCTTTCCCGGGAAAATACAAGGAAATATTCAATTCGGATGAGGTGAAATACGGTGGAACGGGATATACCAATCCGAGGGTCAAGGTATCCAAGGCGGATGAGTGCGACGGAAGGGATGATTCGATGAGAATAAAGGTTGCGCCTCTTTCAGTATCCGTCTTCAGATATGACGGACCCGCCGAGCCCAGGAAAGCTCCTGCAAAGAAGACAGTGAAAGGCAGGAAAGAAGCCGCAAAGACTGTTAAGAAGGATCTGCGGCATGAACTTGAGGAAAAGTATAACAAGGAAGAGAGAGGGTTGGCTGATTGACACCGGTAACAGCTGCAACGGATGTGGCACAGGATGTAACAAAGGAAATAACAAGGTTCCAGAGATATACGAGCGGTCTGCTTGATAATGTGCTGAATAAAGGTACAAAGATAATAATAGTCATCATTCTGTTCTTTATCGGCAGATATATAATCAAGCTTATAAGGAAGCTGGTCCGCAAGTCGCTGGAGAGGTCATCCATTGCCAACGGAAACATTAACTTTATAGATGCAACGGTAAAGGTATTGCTTTATGTCCTGCTGATAGGACTGCTGGCGGGATACTTCGGAGTGGAAACCGCTTCGATCGTGGCAATCCTCGGTTCTGCCGGTTTGACGATAGGTCTTGCTTTCCAGGGGTCACTTTCGAACTTCTCCGGTGGGATGCTCATACTGCTTACCAAGCCTTTCGTAGTTGGCGATTATGTGGTCGTTTCGGGTATCGGTGCCGAGGGAACGGTGGATGACATCGGAATGTTCTACACAAGGCTTATGACGGTAGACAACCGCTCCATTGTTGTCCCGAACGGAGTCCTGTCCAATACCACTGTTACCAATGTGACCTTCTATGATGTCAGGAAGCTTGAGGTGATAGTCGGAGTTTCATATAACAGTGATCTCGACAGGGTTAAGCGTGTCCTTTCGGATCTGCTTGACAGCGAAAGCTTTGTTGTTCACGAAAAGGAGAAACAGATCTTCGTAAGTGAGCTCAATTCAAGCAGTGTGGATATGGGAATGCGCTTCTTCGTCAAAAAGTCTGAATACTGGACATCCAAATGGCAGATACTTGAGGATATAAAGAAAACATTTGATGAAAACAATATTGAAATACCGTTTAACCAGATGGATGTGCATCTTACAGGTAATAATGGCTGAAACGTTTGCTAAGAGAGTTGTTTTGTGATAGATTTATGCTGGTAACTATTCAGAACTGCACATATATTTCAAAAATAGTTATATTTTAATGACACTACCTGAATTGGCGGGTGATGATTGTGGGAGGGTTAAAATGTCTACTTTTCAGGCGATACTTATGGGAATAGTTCAGGGGTTGACGGAGTTCCTTCCGGTAAGCAGCTCCGGTCATCTTGCTCTTATCAAGAATATCTTCGGTGTGGAGACGGACGGAGGGATACTCTTTGATGTACTGCTGCATGTGGCGACGCTGGTAGCGGTATGTGCCGTATACTATAAGGACATACTGAGGGTTATAATGGATTTCTTCTCAATATGCGGAGATACCTGTATAAATATAGGTATTTATTTCAGAAATCTGAAATCAATAGAGAAACAGGAATATATTCCCATCTGCTCGAATCCGCACAGGAAATTTGTGGTAATGCTTATAATCTCTACCATACCGACGGGTATCATGGGAGTTCTGCTTGATGATGTTGTGGAGCATGTTTCCGGGAATCTGCTGGTTGTGGGACTCTGTTTACTGGGTACGGGAGGTATCCTGTTTATTTCGGATCTTATTGATAATGGCGGAAAGAAGCTTAAGGATGCCAATCTGGGAGATTCGATGCTTGTCGGCATAGCACAGGGATTTGCGGTTCTTCCCGGTATATCAAGATCAGGTACCACGATAACAGGATGTCTGCTCTGCGGTTTTGACAGAAAGCTGGCCGTAAAGTATTCATTCATTATGTCTGTTCCTGCAATACTCGGAGCCCTCATTCTCGAACTGTTTAAGCTTCCCGGATCGGGCGGTACGGGTGTATCGGCAGGAGCCTGCATAATTGCAATGATACTTGCCGCAGTTATAGGTTTCTTTGCGCTTAAGCTGGTAAGCGGGCTTGCGATCAAGCGTAATTTCAAGCCGTTCTGGATATACTGCTTTGCACTGGGAGCGATATCTATAATTGTGTTCCTTGTAAAGCTCAAGGTTTGATTAATTCTTTTGGTTTAAGAAATACATATCCGTGACGGGATCGGAGGGGATTGCCGTCCGGAAAGAGTGTGTGCATTCTGCATTCAGAAAGTCATACATATCAGATTATGAGGAGTAAGTAACAAATAATGGCTACGGGGTCAACAACAAAAAAAAGAAATTCATCTACTAAAAGGAGTACAGCCGGAAGAAGTTCGTCCGGTACAAGAAAGAGTTCATCGGCAAGAGGCAGCAAAAACAGGAGTTCATCGGCAAGAAGCAGATCCGGGAGCAGAACATCAAACAGAAACAATGCAAATGAAGGTATGATAAATGAGATCACTCTGATAGTCATAATTGCCTTCTCGTCATTGCTGCTTTTAAGTAATCTGGGGATAGTCGGAAGCCTTGGTGATTTTATAAGCGGGATTCTGTATGGACTGTTTGGGATCGTATCATATCTTGTTCCGGTAATGCTTGTGGTTGCGTCCTTTTTTTATATTTCAAATAAAGGGAATTCAATAACCACGGTTAAGATCTGGGCGGGCGTGGTTCTCCTGATGGTTTTCTGCGCATTGGCGCAGCTTCTGTTTCCGCCGAAGAATACTGATTTTAATAAACTGACAGATTACTATACCTTCTGTTCGGGGCTGAAAAGAGGTGGCGGTATAGTTGGCGGAACGTTAAGCAGCCTGCTGACAAAAGGTATCGGAACAGTGGGAGCCTACATCGTTCTTATTGTTTTACTGGTCATTGCGGTAATACTAATAACTGAGAGATCGATCTTCCGGGGGATGGCAAACGGCGGACGAACCTTATTTGACAATGCAAGAAATGATCTTGAACGTATGAGGGAACGGAGAGAAAACGAAAGGCCGTTAAGAGAGGAACAGAAGCGTCTCAGACAGGAAGAGAGGGAAGCCAGACGGCTCGAGGAAGAAGAACTCAGAAGGCAGAAGGTAGCTGAGAGGGATGAGCGTCTAAGACAGCGTGATGAGGAAAGGCTTCAGAAGAGGATTGATGCAGAGAAGCAGAGACGGGAGAACTTAAGGCAGAAGGAAGAGGGACAGCTCAGGATAGATAAGAAAGTATCAGGAGTGATACTGGATGCGGGACTGTCGGCAAACGAAAATGCACAAGACAGTATTAAGGCAGATGATCACAGGGATACTGCGGAAGATAAATTGAGAGACCAGGGCTTTCATTATAAGGATGACATGCATGAAATCTCTCCCGGCTTTTCGGATGCTTCCGGTAAGGAGCACAAAGGTAACGGTATATCCGGAGGGAGTATGGAGGCTCCGGATCAGAAACAGGATGTAAATAACGGTCATAATACGGACAATAATGGTATGCGGGAGCTTCATTACAATGATCCCGTAAGTGTCAACAGACCGGAATATAACAATGTAAAGAACAATCATTCAATAGCGGTTGCATACAGTACAGCTGAGCTGGAGAGTGCTATCATAAACGAAACGGCACATCTTTCGGCTGAGAGGGATTACGTAAATACGTTGTCGCGTGGAAGATACTCTGATGATGGCTTTAGGGCTGTTGAAAGTATATCAGCCTATGATAAGATACCTGACGTTGGGAGATATGCTGAGTCCGATAGCATTAAAGAAAGCGCGCAGGGAAGCAGACAAGACAGAGACCTGGGCAGAGAACAGAACAGGGAACAAAACAGAGATCAGAGCAGAGAACAGACTAAAGAACAATACAGAGAACAATACAAAGAACAATACAAAGAACAATACAACGGTCACAATGCCGACGATAGCAGAAATTATATCAGTGATAACAGTACCATGCATGATGTAGAGGAGCATATATCCGGGAAAGACGGGTTTGATGATGAGGAAGGCGGAATCGGATTCAGTGACACTACCGTGGATGCATATAAAATGCCCGCGGTCACTGTGGACGAATCTTCATACAAGGAAGGACAGCCGCCACGCGCTCATTCCGGCGGCAATATCGTTCCCGGTGGTGTTGAAAAGAAGAAACCTGTAAGAGAGTTCCGTTTCCCGCCGATCAATATGCTCAAGGAAGGAAAGAAGGATAATTCCGGAGATTCCAAGATCATTCTTGACAATAAAGCGCTCAGGCTTCAGGAGACACTTAAGGAATTCGGCGTTGGCGTTACGATGACCGGATATACACAGGGTCCGGCGATCACACGTTTTGAAATGAAGCCGGATGTAGGTGTCAAGGTCAGCAAGGTGCTTAACTTAAGCGATGATATCATGCTCAGCATGGCTGCCAAGAATGTTCGAATCGAAGCGCCTATCCCCGGGAAGGCACTTATAGGTATAGAGCTTCCCAACGAAGAGATTTCTGCGGTTATGTTCAGAGATCTTATTGAGAGCAGGGAGTTCAGGGAATCAGAGAGTAAATTAAGCTTTGCCGTAGGTAAGGGATTAAGCGGTGAAACTGTTGTGGCTGATATAGGAAAGATGCCTCATCTTTTAATAGCGGGTGCAACAGGATCGGGTAAATCTGTTTGTATAAACACTCTTATAATGAGTATACTTTATAAGGCAAGACCTGATGAGGTTAAGCTTATAATGGTCGATCCCAAGGTGGTTGAGCTGAGTGTATACAATGGTATTCCGCATCTTATGATCCCTGTCGTTACAGATCCGAAGCAGGCAGCCGAAGCCCTTAAATGGGGTGTTGTCGAGATGGATGACCGGTATAATAAGTTCGCTGAGTTCGGAGTACGTGACTTAAACGGATATAATAAGAAGGTCAGATCGATGACCAATGTTCCCGAGCAGGACAGATACAAGGTACTGCCAAGGATAGTCATTATAGTAGACGAGCTTGCCGATCTTATGATGGTTGCATCCAAGGAGGTCGAGGAATCCATATGCCGTATAGCCCAGAAGGCAAGAGCGGCAGGTATCCACCTTGTCATTGCGACACAGAGACCGTCCGTTGATGTTGTAACCGGACTAATCAAAGCGAATATGCCCAGCCGTATTGCGTTCAGCGTATCGAGCAGTGTGGATTCACGAACGATACTTGATATGGTTGGTGCAGAGAAGCTCCTCGGAAAAGGCGATATGCTGTTCTATCCGCAGGGATATACTAAACCGGCGAGAGTACAGGGACCGTTTGTTTCCGATCAGGAAGTCAGCGATGTTGTGGATTTCCTTAAGGAACACACCGGTGGGGACGGATATGATGAAGAAATAGCCCAGAAGATCAAGTCGGCATCGGTTGTCCAGGGAGGAGCTGCCGAAGCAGGCGGTTCTTCGGGCGGCAATACAGCAGCTAACGGAAACGATGAGCTGTTTTACGAAGCCGCCAAGGCGATAATAGATAAGAACAAGGCATCGATAGGAATGCTACAGAGGCTGTTCAAGATAGGATTTAACAGGGCTGCAAGGATAATGGATCAGCTTGCGGATGCCGGTGTTGTAGGTGAAGAGGAAGGAACCAAGCCAAGAAAGGTCCTTATGACCCAGGAACAACT
>JAILNV010000174.1 GCA_024691125.1 Lachnospiraceae bacterium
TCGGAAAGTGCCAGGGAACAATGCAGTACTGAGCGGCTGTCCTCCAAACCCTTATAAGCCGTATTCTTTATCCATGCACAGAAGGATCCATCTGCATAAACGCTTGTCTCAGGATGGAAATCAGGAATGTATATCCTTGAATATGAACCATTCTTTTCTTTAAACGAATAGACCATGTCTTCGCCCTCGACACCATAACGCTCGGCTTTTATGATAACATCTCCATCTACTGTCTCTCCGGTGTCTCCACCTATGAACCGGATATCAGTCATATCCCATTTCCCCGGATGCTCTATGGAATAGAACTCCGGATAATTCTCCTCATGATCAGAAGTGTCTTCTGTTTCGATATCCGGATCTGTTTCTCTGAATGTATATTCCCAAAGGTATCTGGTGATCACCGTTCCTTTCGAATCCGAAATATCAAGAACGATGTATATCATATCATCCTTTCTGCACAATCTCGGGAATGCCGCACGTGCATCAAAATAGTACTCAATATCCCCATTGCTTCCTTTAGCACCTCCGCTGCGGCCATCGTTATCCTTGCCGAAGCGGCTCATCTCTACCGGATCATGAGTATCATCATTCTGTGACTTTTTAAAGAACTTCATCACTGCAGGTTTCTCATCAAGGCTCCCCTTTCCGTTCCCGAGGTCTGCAAAATACATTGATCCCCATATATCGTCACTGTCCTCTATCCTGTCATGATCCACATGAAAAGTCATATCTACATCCATCACAGAACCCGGAAGATATGAATCCTCAATGTTCCAGTATCGTATATCATATTGGTTCGGATATTCCTCACCAAGTGCCTCTTCATCAGTTTTTATCCATTCTCCCGCAAGTTTATTTCCGTCAATGAACGATCTTCCTTCCGGATCAAAATGATACTCGCCACAGGCAGCCACACGGCGGTAGGCATCTGCTCCCGACTTATTCTCAGCCGCTTTCTTATAATCGTATTCATCATACTTTGAAACTCCTGAAAAAGATACAGAGCCCCTTGCACAGCCGGTAAAAACCAGCGATAAAAGCAGCATTGATATTAAGATCGTCAGTTTGTTTTCTTTCGTCTTTTTCATACATTACCCCAACGGATCATTTCTTATAACTGTAAGGAACACTGACGATAAGTTCTCCGGTATTTGCATCTCTTATATTACAGATACCGGTTATATCGGTTACGGGGAAGAAATTCCCTTCGCTTTTTTCTATCTCATTCAGATCATCAAAAGGAACGGAAACATAACACATCCCCTTTGTACCGGCCTGGAATACTCCGCTTCCCTTATATTCAAAAGAACGGCCGTTAAGTTTCATATCTTCAAAATCAAGCCTCACTGAGCGGCCCGAATCATTCTTAACGTGAAACATTACAGCATAATTCAGTACAAGTCCGGGCACTTCACTGTACCCCTTGGTGCTTACGGATACACCGTCTTCTTCGAACAGATCTGTGGCACCTCCATATCTGTAATCCGGAACCGAGGCATCATTATTTGCCTTAATGCTTATAACACCGGAATTATACAGTTCCTTTCCCGTCCCTGCATCCTTTGCGGACAGTTCTGCCGTAACTGTTCCCAGTGTATCAAGCTGCATGTTATACAGACTGTAATTATCCATCTTTAGTGCTGCCTTATCCTTCTGTCCTGCCGGCACGTGTGCATCGAGCATGCACTGAACAGCCGCGCCATTAACCGCAAGAGAAACACAATTTATGATAAGATCCTTATCGGTGCCGTTATCTATCGATAGTTCTATACCATCTTCCATCCTGTAGCCGCCATATAATTCTCCCATTCCTTCTTCCGAATAAAGTCCTGTGGCGCTCACACTAAGACCATCCTTCTCCCATATTACCTGCTTACTTATCTTTGATCTGCCATGATCTTTACCTTGAGAACCGCCCAGGTCACGCCCTACAAAAAGGCGGAAAGCAATACCTCCCGCTATCAACAGCACCAATATAAGACCAAGTATTATCCACAGGGCAGTATATCCGCCCTTGCCTGAAGATCTTGCAGGCTGTGAGCGCATATTACCGTTTATCCATTCCTGTCTTACCTGCCCTCCGTTAGGAGCAGGACCTTTAGCTGCCCCCTGACTTAGATTAAATCCGCAGTTATTGCAAAACCTTGCTCCATTCCCCAGATCTGTACCGCAATTAGGACAAAACATTATGGTTCCTCCTTCACTTCACTTTAGCATTAACACAATGTGAAACTATGAACTGCCCAACGAAATCAAAATCCTCCGGATAGGCATATACCTGATTTTTTTCCAATGATTGATTTACATGAACCGTATTGCGTCTTCGGCGTACCTTCACAGATGATACACTTTCAAAAACCGAAGTAGTTGACTGCTTACTCGCCACAAGCAAACCCTGTCCCACCTGTGTGGGTCTTCCCGATGCAATACCCACAAACACATTAAGCCATCCCAGTGCCTCTGCCTTCTTAAACTGCCCGGGCATCTGTATATGCTTAACCTGTTTATCATTCATCTCAAACAGTACCATATAGCTTCCGCCGTACATGGCGGCCACGATAAGATAGGATATCGATCCGATCACAAGGAATACCGCAAAAAGGATCCCAAATACCTTTAAACCGCCAAGGAAACCCTCAATACCGTCTCCTCCGGCAAGCGTCACTATCGAAAAAAACAGCCACACTATGCCAAAGGTAAGTCCCAACACCTTAAATACGGTAAACAGGATCGTAGGATTTTTGAGCATATTATAATCATAATACCAGCGGTAGAAGCCATCCTCGCATTTGACTATATTGGGTGTGACATACTGTCCCGAAAACTCCTCCAAATCCCCTGTTCCGATCGTTTGCTGCTTTGATGCCTTATCTGCATCCTGTCCGTAAATCTGAGCACCGCATACGCTGCAGAATCTGCTTCCGTCGGCTGTTTCATTCCCGCAATTTTTACATATCATCTTTTTCTTCCTCCTTACCACTCTTCCGGATATGCAAACGACTGCTTGCTCTTTCCCCAACACCCTTATTAATTTAAGTCGATCCCATTCCCCGTGATATTCGTACCCCTAAGTGTTTTCGGGTCGATATAATACCAGTCCCATGTATCCTGTGTGCCGTTGCCGTACAGGCGGATATTGAGAGTACCGTCCTGATCCACGCTGTCAAGCTCGGCATTGGGCGCTCCGCTTTTTGTTTTTGCCATTTCAACTATATCCGTTATGGTGATATTTCCGGAGCCCGAGCCCTTGGAGTCCGAACCATTTTCCGCTGTTTTACCGGGTCCGTTTGAATTGTAGTTCCTGTCCGCTTCAAGAACTGTCGTATATCCGTATTCCGATATCATGACCTTACTCTGATCTTCGGATACGGACATCACAAGAGTATGGACAACATCCATGGGATCGAGCATACCGCTTGAGTCCGTAAGTATATAGGTTCCGTGCCCCATGGAAGTTACGTCATAGATCACATCATCCCACTGATACTCAAGTGCCGCAGTTCCTTTCTTACCGTCAAATACCACACTTTTGCATTCACCCGTATTATCCTTATACGTATGGTTAACATAACATATTCCTGCAAGCGGCACAGGATCATCCATCCTCCTGTCAACGCTCTCATCCCACAGGCCTTCCTCACCTACATAAAAACCGTCATGTGACCAGTTATCACTCATACGGTATCCGCTTGCATCCACATAATAGTATTCACCCTTGATCTCTACCCAGCATTTCTTCTGCATTTCTCCGTTAAGGTTATATATATGACCACCGCTTCCGTTCCGCGCCCATTTACCGCCGGTTATGGCATCTTTGGCCGGAGTGTCCCTTGTTTCACGTTCATCCTTTGTTTTCCCGGGTCCGACGTCTTCCGAGTCTTCCTCATCAGATCCCCCGGGAGATTCCTTTTCAATCTCCTCAGTCTCCGTTTCTTCCCCGGTTTCTTCCTTTACAGGCACTTTTTCCTCCGGCGGTTCCTCAACAGATGATTTTTCTTCCACAGGCTCTTCCACGGGCGGTTCTTCCGTGACCGGTTCTTCCTTTTTTATCTTCGCTGTCAGTTCCTTTATCTTATCGATATTCTTATATGCCAAAAAACTACCGAGCCCCAGTACCAAAACTGCGGCGACAGCAATTATTATGGGAACCAACAGTGATTTCTTCGTTTTGTTTTGTCCGGGCATTCCCTGCTGTCCGGATCGCTGCATATTATTCTGCATCTCCGGCTGCATATTGTATTGCCCTGTTCCGGTCTGCATGGGTGTATTTTCAATAACAGCAACCGGCGCGCCGCAC
>JAILNV010000222.1 GCA_024691125.1 Lachnospiraceae bacterium
CATCTTTATATATATTCTGTCCATTTCCCGGATAAGTCTTCTTCACGTCGGTTCTGTTTATAAGATAATCTGTACTTGTATTGTAATAATCAGCAAGGGCTGCCACTTGTAATAATATTTGAGTAAAAGTATAATCTTATACATAGGGAAGGTTCTTAAGAAAGGAGCCACTTGAAATGAAGGAAATAACGCTTGGAAGCACAGGGATCAGAGTACCACAGAACGGTTTCGGAGCTCTTCCGATCCAGAGGGTGGAAAAAGATGAAGCTGTTAAGATACTCCGTAAGGCATATGACGGCGGAATGAGGTTCTTCGATACCGCAAGAGCATACAGTGACAGTGAGGTTAAGCTTGGCGAGGCTTTCGGAAACGGTTATATAAAGCGCGAAGAAATAATAATCGCCAGCAAGACCACATCCAAAACTCCCGAGGCCTTTTGGAATGATCTTGAGACTTCACTTAATAATTTGAAAACCGATTATCTGGATATATATCAGTTCCATCTGATGGGACAGTGCTTTAGACCGGGTGACGGCACGGGAATGTATGAATGCATGCTTGAAGCTAAGGCGCAGGGCAAAATAAGGCATATAGGCGGTACTGCACATAAGATCGGCATTGCACGGGAACTGGCAGAATCAGGGCTGTATGAAACGGTTCAATACCCCATCAGCTATCTCGCCGATGAACAGGAAACAGAGCTCATACGGCTGTGTAACAGTAACAATGTCGGAGTCATATGCATGAAGGGTCTGGCCGGAGGCCTTATTACCGATTCCAGAGCTGCCATGGCATTTGTAAGCCAGTTCGACGGAACAGTTCCGATCTGGGGTATTCAGAGAGAAAGCGAGCTTGATGAATGGCTTTCATATATGGAAAATACGCCCGTGATGGATGAAGAGATACAGGCATTCATCGATTCCGAAAGAAAGGAGCTGGGCGGTGAGTTCTGCCGCGGATGCGGATACTGCATGCCGTGTACGGTAGGAATACAGATAAATCAGTGCAACAGGATGAGCCTGATGCTCCGGCGCGCGCCGAGCGACGGGTGGTTAAATGAGCACTGGCAGACCGAAATGAACAGAATAGAAGAGTGTATATCCTGCGGTGCCTGCCTGCCGAAATGTCCTTATGAGCTTGATATCCCGCGACTTCTTAAGAAGAATCTTGAGGACTACCGCGAAGTACTTGCCGGTAACAGGAGCGTAAAATGAGTATTGAATTCAAATGCCCTTCATGTGGTAAAAAACTGTTTACATATGAATACAGAGTTAAAAAATACGGTGAAGTACTGAAAACATGCAAGAAATGCGGCGAGGAATATCTGGATCCGCGATATCATGAGCTTGCGGTCGAAGGAATACCGGAAGACGAATTCAGGTATACCCCATATCTGATTATGATCGTTATAGGCGGCCTGCTTATCTGGCGCGGCATCCATCTTTTCAGCCGTTATCAGCTTGGACTTCCAAGGGAGATCCAATGGCTGCTCCCTGTATTGTTTCTCGGACTTGGTGTTGCCGCTATCATCGGTGCGCTGATCAGTATGCTATCAATAAAGACAGGAAGAAAAAGGATCAAATTCGAAAGAATGCTTGAAGAATCAAAAGAACGGATGAAAGACGCAGGATATGTAACAACGATAAGACGACTCGGATATAACGTTCCCGATAATATGACAAATTATTATGACAGACAGGGGGACCTCTGAAATGAAGGAAAAAGCCAAAAATATATTTTTGATATTTCTTTGTCTTATGTTTATAGGGTATCTTCTGGGTACCGGAATATATGACCTTGTTAACACAAAGGATCTTCACTCGGTAAATATCGACGGATGTGTTGAGATCCTTGAGATAGAGCATTCAATAAACGGTCTGATACCGGTAGGAACGGATCATTATTATCTTGGATTTGATGAAGACGGAAACAGCGCATTCCTGATAAAGGCATCCAAAAGATGGTATAGTAAGAATTTCAATGAGCAGGGAGAATCAAATACGCCCGGCGGACTTGATATAACGGTACTTGCCAAAAAAGTAAGTGATTTCGATGTCAGAGAGGAACTTTTGTCCCGGGTTTCACAGCTCGAAGGAAGCGGAGTCGATTTTGCGGTCAGCCCTGAGTATGCTTTGGA
>JAILNV010000252.1 GCA_024691125.1 Lachnospiraceae bacterium
TATTTACTGCTTGATGAATGGGATAATGACAGGAACTTCGTCGGCGGGGAGCTTAAGCTCACAGCCTCGAAATATGATGTTACCGTTATATGCAATTCCGCAAAAGAAGACTTAAACCCCTTGGTTAAATACTCAATATATAAAAGACCCGGGAAGCTTAGCGCTGTCCTTAGTCTTATTAAGATGATATTTGACAAAGATTCATGGAAGGAATTCGGGAGAGTCCTTAAAGAGAAAGACGGTAGGTGTAAGAAGCTCTCAGAGGCTGTAAGGTTCTATATAAATGCTGATATGTTCCGGGTATTTATGAAGAAGAACGGATTCCTTGAGGATAATGCGATCTATTATTCCTACTGGTATTTCTGGAAGTGCTATGCGGTTACTCATGAGATTGACAGATATCCTGGAAGCAGGGTAATAACACGGACACATGAATATGATCTGTATGACTATACCAGTCCTTCGGGTTATCAGCCTTTCAAGGTTTCTATGGATGAAAAGCTTGACTGCATTATATTCATAGCAGAGCATGGGCGGGATTATTATCTTAAGAAATATGGCAGGACGGCCGGTGAGAAATATAAGCTGTATCATCTGGGCACTGAGCAGTCTTGTAAAGTAAAGGCCAAAGAGGAACCGGAAGAGGGAAAGCCACGCGATGAGGAGCAGTCCGGTGTGATGACCATGGTCAGTTGCTCAAGTATAATTACGAGGAAGAGAGTTGACCGTATAGCAGAGGCTCTGGGTCTGATAAACGATCTTGACGTCAGATGGTTGCATTTCGGAACTGGAGACTGTGAAGACAAGCTGAAAAAACTGTGTGAGGATAAGCTTAAGGGTAAGAAAAATATAAGCTGTGAATTAAAGGGCTATGTTAAGAATGAAGAGCTTCATAAATTCTATGAACAGACCCGTGTGGACTGCTTTATAACGGCATCATCCTCGGAAGGCAATCCGGTGTCCGTCATGGAAGCCATGTCTTACGGAATACCGGTAATAGCTCCGAATGTGTGTAACTTTCCGAATATGATAAAGGACTGTGGTATACTGGTCAGCGGGGAATGTACTCCCGGAGAACTGGCTGAGGCTATAAGGAAGATAAAAAACATGCCTTCTGCCGAAACGGAACAGATGCGGTACAATGCATATAAATGCTGGGATGATAACTTTAATGCGGATAAGAATAACAGACGCTTCGTGGAAGAAGTGCTGGACAGGATATAGGGGCAGTATGATCAGATCGTGAACGGATCCGTTAGGGTACTGCCGTAAGGGGGTTAAAGAGTGGAAAGGACGGAAGTAAGGAAATAATGATAAGTTATGTGATACCCTGCTATAATTCGCATGAAACATTACCTCTCGTTATTGAGGGGATCGATGAGGCGATGAGTCAGAATATAGATGAAACATATGAGATTATACTGGTAAACGACTGCTCTCCGGATAATACCGGGGAAGTTATAGAAGAGCTCTGTAGTAAGAAACCGTATGTAAAGGGTGTGGAGCTTGTCAGGAATTTCGGACAGCATGCGGCTCTTATGGCCGGATTTCACTATGTTACGGGTGATATTGTCGTGTGTATGGATGATGACGGTCAGACGCCCGCAGACGAAGCATGGAAGCTGATAGAACAGATTAAACTGGGTCATGATGTCGCATATGCGCGGTATAAAGAGAAGCATCACAGCGCGTTCAGGAATATTGGGAGCAGGATCAACGACATTATGGCTGATGTTATGCTTGGTAAACCCAGAGATCTGTATGTATCCAGTTATTTTGCGATCAGGAAATTTCTCGTTGATGAGATGATCAAATACTCGAATCCATATCCTTATGTTATAGGACTGGTACTGCGTTCAACGAAGGATATAGTAAATGTTGATATAACGCATCATGAACGTATTTCAGGAACATCCGGTTATAATATTTCGAAGCTTATCGGGCTATGGATGAACGGCTTCACCGCATTCAGCATTAAGCCGCTGAGAATTGCTACCTGCTGCGGCGCCGTTATGGCAATAGGCGGGTTTATCTATGGTATCATAACTATTATACGAAAGCTGCTGGGGCTTAATTATATCCTCGGATACAGCGGAATGATAACGATGCTGACGGTGATCGGAGGTATCCTGCTTCTGATGCTTGGTATAATAGGAGAGTATATCGGAAGGATATATATTTCGCTTAACAGTTCACCACAGTTCATCGTCAGAAGAGTCATGAATGAATCTGTTCAGCATGAGCAGTGATCCGAAATAAGGAAGAAAGGATGCGATATGGGATCAGGATGTTCTTTTGATGATCTCACCTACGTAACCGTTATACTGAAGCTTGTTTTTGGCATGATCATACATTTCTTTCCTATAGTCAGGGTGGTTGTTTCTGATCTCTTCATACCACCGGATTATTGCGTTTAAGTCGATATCCGCATCGGTATCCTTCATAAAATAATAGTAAGGATAATCCGCCGGGAAGGATGAATCGGTACAGGTCGAGAACATGGGCAGACCGAGACCGCAGTAATCCTTATGTTTGATGGCGTGAGTCTCCATGACCCCATATTCGGAGCCGGATAACTGTCCCACAGCTATATGGCAATCCTCGGCGATCCTGTTGATCTCAGATATCTGAAGAAAGCCTTGAAAGTCTATCATATCCGCTATTCCTATATCTGCTGCCAGCTGTTTCATGGCTGTGTACTCGGGAGATTCGGGAGAAGCTACTGTAAGATGCAGCCTGTGCGGACCCTTATAATCCCTGATCGCATAAAGGATACGTTCACTTCTGTGCCAGCTCTGCATGTTGGCGATCATTAGCATATTTATCGTGGCTGATGCCGAATCAAGAGGAGGCATATCATGTATTGAATAATTGGATATATCAATTCCGTTCTCGAATAACAGCCAGTCGGGATCGGGTCTGCCGTGCTGATACAGGCAGCAGGAGGTTACGCTTATATGTTTTTTGCACCGTCTGTAGGTAAACATCTCCAGCTTATCCCTTAATGCATACAGCCTGTTTGAGGGTATATCAAAGGGGAAGGTGGGGATTTCATATACTATACGGCATTTCTTTGAAAGATGCTTGAAATGGGGACCCGCATATACTATCTTGGACATTAGGCGTCTCATGTAAACAATGTTAAAATCATTATCCGAAGCATAGTCGAACAGATATCTGAAAGCACCGAAGTAAGCTGTCCCAAAGGGTTCTTTGTCAAGGATCTGTGAGGCTTGCGTTGTCAGTGTGTATGAAGCAGAGGCATTATCAGCCATTGTATCCGCTACCGTATCCCCGCTCGTTTCTTTATCCGTATAGACCACCCTGTATATTTCACATTTCAACTCTTTGCCTTCGTCGATTATAGTTGCCGCATAGGTCTCGTAGCCGAAATGAGCGAAGCTCTTAAGCTGTGCAAGCGTCTTGTGTCCGTATTTATCAAACCAAAGATTTATGGATAGTATTTTCATGTTGCTGTTCTGTCTCCTCATTATGTTTGGATTGGGATTACGTTACTTTACCGAGATCACACAGTCGTTATCAGGGAGCAGAGTAACAGAAGTACTGCTCTGCTCAATAACGGTACCGTTACTTATGCTCCAATGATCTGCAGTGAACCCTTCGTCCGAAACGGCTGTCACGGTAACAGGTATACCCCGAAAATATAAGCCGTGATATTCCTTTGACATTATAATATTGCTGTTGTTTATCTTAAAGGTTGACGTTTCATTGTCTGAAAGCACCGTTACATTAACCGGTCCGGATAATCCGAAACCGTTCATTATCTGTTCCGGGAAGATATCATATCTTTCCAGGAACCATTCTTCAACATTATCTATGGACTGATTTACATACTCAACGGGATCCATGAATCTTGCTATGGCTTCAGGACCGAAGCGAAGCATGGAATAGGGAACCAGTAAGCCATACTCTGCCCGGAATTCGGGAATGGTATTTCTGACTCTGTTCACTTCAAAATCAATATTACGCATATCACACAGTTCTGTTATAAACAGGTTTCTGAATTCTTCATTACGGAGCAGTGAGCATAGAAGCCTGCTGCCGGTGGATGAGCTGTTAATATCACATGCAACGTTTATTATATCCGCATCTGATCCTACATCCTCATATATTCCCGAGGAATAATCCGTATCAAAGCACATCATACGCCATTTGCCGTCACCGCATGCATGCTGTTTGTCAATCCGGCGTACCCGCCACATTTCCCAATTGTTGTCATTGAGAAAAATGCTGTCACGGTTACAGATATAGATATTCAGCGCACAATACCCTGCAAAGCTCTCCATATCCAGCATTTCGGATGCACGGTCGTAATTGCCGGGATCGCTCATGTCATTACCCGTAATGAAATCCATCATTTCATTAAACATGGGCATATCTTCTTCCATGCCCTCGTCAATCCTGCCGTTCTTTACCGTTATAACATTATTATCGTCTATTCCGTAATTATACTCTATATAATGACCGCTATAGTCTTCACACAGAGTGTAGCAGCCCCAGTATTCTCCGTCTATAAAAAGAACAACAGGTTCACTGTCCTGTGTTTCGAAGTCATGGGAGCTTACCATTTTCTGAATGAACGGATCCCGTATCTTCCCGTAATCGCAGTCATTTCCACCATTTCTGAGAACGAAAGAGTTATATTTCGTCACCTCGCCCGTTCCGTCAGATCGCAGATTACCGGGAATCATATCATATTCAATATATTTGCTCCCGTACTTTTTGCGGCATTTAAGCCGGAAGCTTTTCTGGGTATTGTTTCTGCTTCCGCCACCCATTATCCGCATTCCGAGATCTGTTGTAAAACCTTCACTTCCATCGTACGGCATGTATTCGATAGTTGCGGGCCTTTCCCATTCGGTTCCTCTGTTTGAGTAATTGCCGGATGGCTCGTCAGGATTAAATACAGGATCAATTCCCCCATTCGTATAATCCTCACCGGATAGAGCATATGCAGGTTCTATATTTCCTTCGGAGGCATTGTACTGCGCTGCCCACTCAAGCCACTCATCATAAGTTCTGCCCAATACATATATACCATCGTCATATGAAAACAGATTATCGTAATCGGTATACATCGACAGTACGGGAGCTGTACCGAAAGCAGCCGTTCTGTCAATTCCTATGAAATATGTGCCGCTTGCCACTCCGCTGGTCCTTCCGCCGGGAAGTATGGCGATGGCCCTGACAACGGTAGCTTTTATCACAGACACGCCGGGGACATAATCCTCATATGGGTTTACACCTGTTATTGCACTTAAATAATTGGAATAACCGCTCCTGTTTTCCAATATGAAGCCTTCCGTATACGGCTCCGAGTCGGCAGTCGGTATGCTGCCGTCAAAGGTGCAGTAGATCTTTGCGTCAGGATCAGGATAACTGATGGTAAGCTCGAAGGGTCCGGCATAGAATCCGCTCTTAACATTAAACACGGGTCTGTCATTCCGGTCCACAGATCCCTGAGAATAAGCCGCCCGACCGGCATGCACGAATGAGAAGTCTCCGTTAAAGTATGTCAGTAAGCTCACGATCGCTATACAAAGTGCGCACAATACGGCAATTATATTTTTATAATTATCTGTCTTAAACATTCTTTTATATTCTATATCCTTATATGGTCACAGATATTTTAAATTATAGTGTATAGGTATGACCAAATCAAGAATAACAAACTCTATATTTGTTACAATATTACTTGAAAATCACATTGTTTTTGTGTATTATAATATCACAACAAGAAAGGAGGATATAATTATGAAAAAATATACAAAGATAAGAATGTTGTGCGGTTTTATTGCAGCTGTTTTGGTGACAGCTTCCGCTTCAGCAGTTAAAGTATCAGCCGCTCCCAGTCCTGAGGATATTCAGAAGCAGATTGCGCAGAATGTCCAGGAAGCAATTGATTACACGATTGAGCATCAGGAGAAAGAGCAGGTTGCACCTCAGCCTGAGTGGCCTTATCCTTACAACCCTTATTGGTGGGAGCATCATCACAAGGATCCGTACTGGTGGTTCTACGGCCCGTGGAGTATGGAGCTTGAGGTAGGAAGCAGTCAGAACATTAATCTGCATGGACGGGGCAGCTTCCAGTCAACCAACGGCGGTATTGCCAGTGTGGACTATAATGGCAATGTTACCGGTATACATGAAGGTCATTGTGATATAATAGTTACATCCTATGACGGCGGTGGAATAGCATATGTTCACGTTCATGTAAGGGGAGAGCGCAGAAACGACAAGAAGGATAATAACAATACGGTTGTATATGTACAGCAGCCGGTATACAATGCCGTAAATGCCAATGCATCATGGCTTGCGATAGCTACCAACCTTGTAGTGGCAGCACCCAAGAACGGTACAGTTAATCTTTCATCGTTAACGCCTCTTAATTTAGATGCTAACTTTGCAAACTTACTGAAGCTTCGTCCCGATGTTACCGTAAACATTACATATGGTTTCAATGGACATACATTCCTGCTTACCATACCGAGAGGTTATAATCTTACAAGCAGACTTAATGCAGCAGGATGTGTTGATTTCGTAACCCTGTCTAATGTTGTGGACGGGAAGATAATGTGCAGGCTGCTTTACTGATATCTGTACAGCAATACTTAATTGAATAATATTTTTACCCCCGTGACCCGTTACCGGTCATGGGGGTTTTTGCGTATGAGAACAGTTTGATACGTGATACTTGAAGCCAAATTATAAAAATGGTATATTTCTATTCATAAAAGCAGACTGAAGGAGTTATGTTCATGAGCGATAGCAGAGTATCATCGAATAAGAAAATAACATATATTTTATTGGCAATTCTCTGGATCCAGATTATTTTTATCGTATGGATCAATCTGTTTAAGTGCCACGACTTTGTTGAGCATGATGCCTCTATGTTATACAGCCACACGATACATATGTGGGAACAGGAAAAGCTTGTAATACCCAATTACCAGGAGGAGACCTTCTTTCATCTGGATACATCATGTATTCTGGCTCTTCCTCTTTACGGACTGACTCACGATATTTTTCTGGCATACGGAATAAGCAATATTATCTTCCTGTTGCTTACGCTGCTTATAATGAACGATCTGTTAAAACGGCTCCATGTAAAGGATATGTACCGTTATGCAGGTCTGCTTCTGTATATAATTCCGTATCGTCTCGGCCTGGCCCAGTATCTGAATATGCTTTTCTTCGAATGCAGCTTTTATAATGTATGCATACTCGTGACGGTACTGGCGATCGACCTGTTCCTTTATAAAAAGCCGGAAACAAATGACAGGAAGGAGAGCCTGCGGTATTTGGCAATGCTTGTCATCTATGCGCTGTTTACGGTGCTGACAGCTTTCTCAAGAGGAACCTATACACTTCTTGTAGCGCTTCTGCCGGCTATCCTGTGTTATGCTCTGGACGTGATCCTCTCTCCGGAGGGGCTGCGACATATTGAAAGATCGAAGGTTGTCGTTATCTTTGTTACATTTGCCGCATATGCCGCCGGTATGGGATATGCAAGAATGAAAGGATTTGTACCTAACAAAACAGGATATAAGCTTGTATATGTAAGAGACCTTGTAGATAATTTCATCGGTGTGATATGGGGGCATTTCTGTATTTTCATAGGGCTTACGAATCCGGATGTATTTACTAAAGAAGGTATCTTCCAGCTGATCCTTACAGCGTATGCAATTCTTATCATCATAATGATCGTCTTTAACTTAAAGCATGCATTTAAAGATGAAGAATATTCAAGTGCACTTCGTTACCTGACGATAATATACCTTTGGAACTGTGCGATCCTCGGGTTGACGGAGAGCCATGACAGTACCTGGGGATTTCCGGAAAGATATCTGCTTCCTGGATTTGTTCCGCTGCTACTATCGGCACCCATTATGCTTACATATATGGAGAAGATAAAGAGAGATCTGCTCAGGCAGTGTACCTTTCTTGTGGTATCAGTGCTGACATGCTTGACTCTGGGTGTATGTAACTTAAATGCCATGGAGAAGATATGGCAGACGAATGTAGACCTGCAGGGAGTAAGAGAGGTTCTCTCTTACGCAAGGGCAAACGGTATAGATACGGTATTCTTTGTTAATGATTTCAATGCGGCGCTCATTTCAAGAAGCCTGGATCCCGGACTTCATGTTGCCCCGGTAGATAAGCTTGATGACGGAAGCATCATAATCAATACAAGGGAAGACTATGCATCTGCCCATGACCGCGGAAGCTATTCGGATGATAACCTCCTTGCCATGACCTGGTATGAACAGCCGGAGAACGTATTCAGTGATTATCAGATAAGTTCTTATCAGTATGTGGGTGATGTTAAGGATTATCATCTTTATCGTGCCGGCTCGAACAAGTTCGATGATATGTCCGGCTTCCCAATTGATGATCATCATATTTATAAAACAACGGATTTCTGTTATTCACCCGGATATCAGGCAACAGGCAATATAGATCTGTACGGTTATCTTGAAGCAACGGGTGTGGGTGACTATGTATTGACGAGTCCGTTTCTTGATGCGCCATATGCTGCATGCAATGTATCTTTGACATATGAAATGGGTCATAAAACAGCTGATGGAGAGACGGAAGCTTCAGCAGGGAATGAGCGCGCGGTCGGAAAGCTTATGCTGCTTGATCAGGATGGTAATGAAATAAAATCAGCTGACATAGTAAGCGGCAGCGAAAGCGTATCCGTCACCGCAGATCCTTCGCAGCCGTGTTTCGTGGCTGTATGGCTTGACAAAGGAGAAAAGGTTACTCTCTGCAGGCTTGATTTTGAAATGATGCTATAGAAAGGTTACCTGTATAATACAGAATTCAACGGAGCCTTAACAGGGAATTCTTTTCCAAGGTCCTGTTGCTGCTGAGATAGAATTCATTTACAGCCACTGCATCCAATTCGTCATTGATCTCATCAGAAAGTGCCTGTCCGGGGTGGAAGAGGATCTCAAGATCCCGGCCGGCGTCTTCTGCCTTCTGTTCCATTGCTTTTTTAAGTACTTCTATTCTGGGATAGTCCATCTTACCGCTCATAAGAAGTCCCCACAGATACATTTTATGCAGTCCGTTTTTCTGACAATACTTATCAATCTTACCGGCATACATGGCTAAGATAATGTTCTTTACCGCATTCACGGGACGATAGGTTCCAAGCAGCCCGGGATTGGAAAGAAATACGCTGAGCGGTTCTCTTGAGCAGCGGATATATTCAAGATCATATTTATTCGCATCTACTACAGAGATTATTGATTTCCAAACTATCGGCAGATGATGTGTGTGCTGATGGCTGTCGATACGCAGAGCTTTCTGACGGCATTTTAAGTTGTTGGTTTTGGCAATCTCAATGCATTTATTTATAGCCGGAATGCATTTTTTTATCTGCGCTGCGATCTCTGCACGTATTCCGCGCCTTACAGCATTTGAAGGAGGCAATGTATATGAATACAGAAATAACTGCCCCCATGAAAAGGTAAGACGGTGTCCGAGACCTGAATCCGTCAGGCAGATGCCCTCTACAAGGTTGATATGCACACTCATAAGCGGAAGGAACGGCATTGAAGGGATGGCTTTATACAGCATATCCATACATTCTTCAAAGCAGCCTGTATTAGGTACTATGCTGATGCTGTCAAGCTTGCCCGCCAGCATGCATTCGAGCATGTTCTTTGATGTATTTGGGGTTAATGCATAGTCGTCTGCATGTATATCAGTCATTTGCTTCTTCTTCCTTTGTTTCCTTACATATAACACAGTCAATTAAGTATCTGGGCCTGTTTTTCGTCTCGATATAGATCTTACCCATATATTCGCCGATAACTCCGAGGGAGAGCAGGATGATCGCCGACATGAACAGCGTTACAAGCAGCAGCGTTGTGTAACCGGGGACGTTCTTGCCCTGTATCCATTCAATAAAGCTGAATATACTGAAACCAACACTGAAAAGCATTGTAATAAAGCCCGTAAAGGATATTATCCGTAAGGGTGTGATGGTAAAAGATGTTATTCCGTCGGTTGCAAGTCTGAACATCTTGGAAAGGGTGTATTTCGATTCGCCTCCCGTACGTTCCTTTACATCAAAATATACAATGTCCGAGGGAAAGCCAAGAGACGGGATCAGTCCTCTTAAGAAAAGATTGCTTTCATTATATTCCTTCAGTGCATCGATCACCTTGTGCGATATAAGCCTGTAATCGGCGTGATTCTTAAGAACCCTGCTGCCCATTACCTGCATAAGCTTATAATAGGCAAGCGCAGTCAGCTTCTTAAAGGCTCCGTCGCTGCTCCTGTCGTTGCGGACTCCATATACGACCTCGGCTCCATTCTTATAGCAGTCGATAAACTTTTCAAGTGCATTGATATCCTGCTGGAGATCGGCGTCAATGGTTATGACGATGTCAGCCTTCGAAGCCGTCATGATCCCTGCCCAGAGGGCGTTCTGATGCCCTGTATTGCCCACAAGTGATACGACAATAAAGATAGCGTCCTTCTGCGCGGCGTCCGCCAGAAGAGTAAACGTATTATCCTTGCTGCCGTCATTAACGAACAGTATCCTGCTGTTCGTTCCTATGGTACCCGACGATATCAGTCCTCTTATCTTGTCCCTCATGACAGAGGCGCTTTCCAGTATTATCTCCTCTTCGTTGTAGCAAGGTACTACAAGGTATAATACGGGAAGCTCACGGTTTGATTCCTTCATTGGTTCTCCTTATATCTGTTCGGAACAGCTGCTCTTAATAATTATCTGACAGCTTTACTACAACAACATCATTGACCATCGCACAGCATCCAAGCTCCGGAAAGATAGGCATTTTTCTTACGGTTTCATCTTCAAGAGCCTCCCTGAGCTTATCATCATCGGCAACCATGATATTGATTCCCATCTCATGAGTAAAGAACCCCTGCCACGACTGCACAACCCATCGTGTATCGTCCGGACTCCAGGTTCCTACCATGGCATATCGGTTGGCTTCATCAAACACGAAATTCTTAACAAAGCATGGATTATCTGAAGGTGTTCCCACAAAAACATATTTGTAATACGGATGATACAGATTGCAGGTCTGAAGAGTAGAGATCACTTCCCTTGACAGTTCGGTCAGGCTCTGCCGTCCCATATACATGGCCTGCTGATCGTATATTGTCATGATATAATTCCCATATATGAGAAGCGAAAGAGTGACAGCTGTGACGGCCTTGTATATGCCTGCTGCTTTTATTTCCGGGAGCCTGATTGCAGAAGCAAGGCATAAAAGCACGGGAAGGCTCATGCTTAACGGAACGGTCATCTGTACGGAGGTGACCGAGTTATATGCCATTAACAGCGCCGCATTTGCAGCAAGGGGAACAAGGAGCAAAGACAGTGCAAACAGAACCGCTCTTATCCTGCTTCCTTTAACCTTAAACATGGTCAATCCACCGTATGCATAGCATAATGCAAGAAGTATGAATGATATCTTGTATATCCGTCCGTTGAATATGTTGGTGCGTGCTATCACCTGTCTGAAATAATTGGCAAAATCGCTGTAGGCGTGCACCGTGCTGGTCGGAAGATTTAAGATCATACCGACAGGACCGTACGAATCTGTACCGTTGTATGAATCGAGCGATACCTCGTAATACCAAAGATTGACATTCAAAAGCACGTAATAAAGCACCATGCCGATAACAAGGGAAATAAGGCATCTTAATATGAACAGGCCAATCTCTTTGAATGTTTTATCCGCTTTATAAAGGCATAATGAAACATACAGAAGCAGAACGAGGCATGTACACCCGATATCCGCCTGATATAAGCCCATGGCGAGAGAAATACATATGGTGGAAGACACAAACATGAGTGCTTTTTTTTCGCATTTTATCATGATGTATGCGGCCAGGATGCTCAAAAAACATGAAATGGCAAATGTCGGCGACATATAGCGGTATGACAGCGAAGCAAGTATGCTTATGTTGACTGTAAACATCAGAGAGGAGAGTATTGCGACAGCCCTGCTCCTTACATCAAATATGTCGAGGACAAGAATAAATCCAAGAATAAAAAAGGATAGTGCGATAACAGATGTCACAGGATCTGGACTTAGGAAGAACCTGCCTCTGTCAACGAATCTCCAGAACCACCTTCCGTTGGACAGCTCATGTCCGTTGGCATATGACACCGATCCGTGCCAGATCCCGTCAATCTGATTTACCAGCTGGTGAATGATCAAAAGTGAATACGCAAATATCCCCGCCGCAATATTGACCGCCAAAACAGGTGACCATCTTTTTAATTCATTTATTTTTCTTATAAAACTCATCTTTGACTCCTTGATTTATTAGAATAATGTACCACAAATCAAGGGGTTTATCAAATTAAATTACTGCATCGGGCCGTATCGGATCATTCCTGTATGTTTGCTTAATGCGTAAATCTGTGATAGATTATATGAGTGAGTAAACTTAAGTTATTTGTGGAAAACTTCATAGTATACGGACTTGGCGGAATAATAAACAAGCTTATTCCGCTCATTATGATTCCGGTGATCACGCGGCTTATGCCGGATTCGACTTATTATGGGATCTCGGATATGGCCAATACGGTCGTGTCCTTCGCAACCGCGATAGCCGTCATGGGTATGTATGATGCAATGTACCGAATGTTCTTTGAGAAGGATGACCGGGACTATAAGAAAAAGGTGTGTTCGACCACATTTGTGTTTGTGCTTGCCTCTGCGGCAGCAGTAAGCATTCTGGTAGTTCTGTTTAAGGATGTACTGTCGAAATACTTTCTCGGATCGTCACAGTATTCGTTTGTTATATATTTTGTTGCAGCCAATGTATTTGTTGATACGGTAAACACGGTCATAGCATCCCCTACAAGAATGCAGAACCATCGGAAGACGTTCCTTACCATCAACGCGGTGGGACCGCTTATTTCATATACGATGTCTGTTATATTGCTTATGAAGGGGCATTATCTGATCGCCATGCCTCTCGGACTGGTCGTTTCATCACTTATCATTCACGTGACCTATCTGTGTATTAACAGGAGCTGGTTTTCACCGGGGCTGTTTGATAAGGATCTGCTTAAGGTCATGCTTCCGATAGGTATTCCAATGGCTGTCAATATCTTAACCTACTGGGTGTTTAATTCCTGTGACAGGCTGATGATAACCAATCTTATAAATGTCGGTGAATCGGGAATATATGCGATCGGTTCCAAGCTCGGACACGCAAGCCAGCTTGTTTATACGGCGTTCGCTGCGGGATGGCAGTATTTTGCCTTTTCCACGATGAAAGAGGATGATCAGGTGGAATCCAATTCCATGGTATTTGAATATCTGGGTGTGATCTCGTATGTTATTACCATGTTTGTCTGCGCACTGAGTTATGAAATATTCAGACTTCTGTTCACCGAGGAGTATCTTACGGGATACATTGTGGCTCCATATCTGTTCATTGCGCCTTTGCTTCTTATGCTGTTTCAGGTCATTGCCAATCAGTTCCTTGTTATCAAAAAGACATGGCCCAATATGCTTATACTTATAGCGGGAGCTATAGTTAATGTGGGCCTTAATTACCTGCTCATCCCCATTATGGGTATCGAGGGCGCTGCGATCGCGACCCTGGCAGGATATGTTGCGGCACTGCTAATTGCTTCGGTTGTACTGACAAGGATGAGACTGCTTAAGGTATCCGGAAGATTCATGGCAGCAACCTTTGTGATGGCTGCAGTAATGCTGATATGGCGTATATGTTTTACGGATAAGATGTTTTATATGCTTCTTACGGCGGTTGCGGGAGGAGCAGTCATAGTGTTATTATATATAAAGGATGTTAAGCTGCTTTATGAGAAGATCGTGGGACGTAAGGCATAGCTGTACTGCAGCCGGTATGGACAGGCTGCAGCCGGAAACATCCGGAGAATGATAACAGAGAAGGTAGAGACGGATGATCAAGCTGGCAATAGTAGTGCCCTGCTATAATGAGCAGGAGGTACTGCCAAGTACAAATAAACAGTTGACTGAGCTTATGGCCGGGCTTATCGGAAGAGGAAAGGTGACGAAAGAAAGCTTTATCCTGTATGTCAATGACGGAAGCCGTGATGATACGTGGAGCATAATAGAAAGGTACGCTCATGAGCATGAAACCGTTCAGGGACTTAAGCTTGCAGGAAACGTCGGTCATCAGAATGCGCTTCTTGCGGGTCTCATGACGGTAAAGAATGAGGTGGATGCCGCTATTTCCATCGATGCGGATCTTCAGGATGATATTGGTGTCATTACGGATATGATAGATAAGTTCGAGACGGGCTGTGACATCGTTTACGGCGTCAGGAATGCAAGAAAGACTGATACCTTCTTCAAACGTGTTACGGCGGAAGGCTTCTATAAAGTCATGAAGGTTATGGGAGCAAAGAGCATATACAATCATGCGGATTATCGTCTCATGAGCTCCAGGGCGCTTGACGGTCTGTCTCAGTATAAGGAAAGAAATCTGTTCCTTCGCGGCATAGTTCCCACAATAGGATTCAAATCGGACTGTGTTTATTATGAAAGAAAGGAAAGACTGGCGGGGGAGTCCAAATATCCCATTAATAAGATGATCGCTTTTGCCTTTGACGGTATTACTTCCTTCAGTATCAAACCTATGTCATATATAATGGGAATAGGTGTATTCCTGATACTATGTGCTATTGTATTTGCCATATATTCATTTCATTCATACCTTACCGGAAATGTTGTAAGAGGATGGACGTCGATCGTTCTTTCGCTATGGTTTATAGGAGGCCTGGTCCTGTTCTCTGTAGGAATGGTGGGGCAGTATATAGGAAAGATATACATAGAGGTTAAGGAAAGACCGAGATACATTGTGGAATGCAGAGAGACGGGTTCCGATGATGCGATAGAACAGAATTCATAATGAACGGTGGATGTTTATGCAGACTGTAGCAATTTCCGGCTGTACCGGCGCGATAGGTATAGCCCTTATCAATAAATGCATAGAGAAAAACGTTAAGGTCATTGCCTATGTAAGGCCGGATTCCAAAAGACGTGAGCGTATTCCCAAACATGATCTTGTGAAGATTTCGGATTATGATATAAAGGAATTCGCAAAGATGGCACGTCTGTCGGGGATGGTGAAGCTGCCTGAGGTGGATGCCTTTTATCATCTTGCGTGGGCAGGTACGATAGGTGACGGACGAAACGATGCGGAGCTTCAGGCGCTTAATATCCAATACACATTGGATGCCGTAAAGCTGGCAAAAGCAATGAAGGCAGGAGTATTTATAGGTGCCGGTTCCCAGGCCGAATACGGCCGCGTTGAAGGGATCCTCAGGCCGGATACTCCGGCTGATCCGGAGAATGGCTACGGCGTGGCCAAATTATGTGCCGGGCAGCTAAGCAGGATAATGTGTGCAAGGAATGATATTAAACATGTGTGGACGAGAATATTAAGCGTATATGGTCCTTACGATGGTGATGGGACAATGATAATATCCACTATAAGGAAGCTGCTCAACGGTGAGCGCCCTGCACTTACCGGCGGAATGCAGCTGTGGGATTATCTGTACAGTGCAGACGCGGCGGAAGCTCTGTACAGGATCGGTGAGAAGAGTCTTGAGAGCCCATACTCGGAAGAGGACAGGGAAGGAAAGATATACTGCCTTGGGTCAGGACAGTCATATCCGCTTAAAAATTATGTCAAGATCTTACGCGATGTTATAGATCCGAAGCTTCAGCTTGGATTCGGAGAGATACCTTATTCCGATAAGCAGGTGATGAAGCTGTGTGCAGATATATCCGGACTTACAGAGGATACCGGTTTTGTTCCTGCGGTTTCATTTCAGCAGGGGATCAGGGAAACTGTGGATTATGTCAGAAGGTTACAGGATACTGACTGTGGCTGACCGGCTGGCCTGCTGACCGGCAGATCGTGAGATTCTAAGGAGGGCAGAGGAAGATTATTGTATAGAGTACCCTCCGATCGTTTTATCGAGAACCGTATCATATACATAAAACGAGAGCACATTATCTGGCATTTCATAACTTTCATAGGGTGTTATACACTGATACCCCATGGAGCCGTTCGTTCTTACAAGAGTCTCGGCATTTCCGTTATCATCAGTTGTTTTGGAAAAGAGTAACCGTCTGTTTCCATCTGAGAAGCCGATTTTGAAATCAGGTTCATCCGAAGAATAAACACATTGCCCGCCGCTTAGAACGTAGGAGGACGGACCTGTCAGCATATCTTCGCTGAGTCCGAGCTGTTCCAGATACTGAACGAGTGACGTATCTTCCGGACCCGGGTATTCATTCGGTACAGAACAGAAAATCACGAGATTTCTGTTATTGAGGAGATCAAGGTATTTCCCGTTGGCGCCTTCCGCTGCCGCCATCAGAATATTATAACGTAATGTATCCTGACGCTGATACAGGGCATCTTCATCCCAGGAAGAATAAAGAGGATCACCACGGTGATCGGTCAGCCCGTAGTTACTTGCAAGATACTGCCCCAGATACGATGTGAATTTCGCATTGCCGCTGCGGTTAAGATGCAGTATCTCGGCAATGTCTGTCGAGAAATCAATTCCCATCTCATCATACAGTCTGTTAAAATCGATATAAGGAACCCCATACTCATCGGCAATATCAAATATGGTATTATACTTTTCCTGTTCTTCGTCCGTGGTTATAACATAGGGTGAAGATATGAACAAGAGAGGAATATTACATTTTTTAACATAGTCAATTATCTTAAGGAGATATTTCTCTTCCTTTTCGGTAAGCTCATAACGTCCTGTGATACCTGATATATCGGGCGCTTCAAACGGGACAACTGTCTCTCTTGCATCGAATCCTTTGAAGCGCACATCCGCTGAGTAATTCATGAAATCTTCTTCACTCAGCTCTTTATATTTGCCGTGAGTAGAGTTCAGTGCAACAAGAAGGCGCGGAAAAGATTCCTTAAGGGCGCTTACTTTGATCGATTCGTATCTGTTGGGATCCCTTTTGATACCATAGTTGTTGGTAATGACCCAGTTCTCCGGCTGATAATCGGTGGGACGTATTCCGGGTGTTGTGATATCGAGGATTATGACTTTGGGTTTCTGGGTCTTCAATCCTTCCACTATATAATGATAGCTGTTCCAGAAGGGCTGCTCGGCTGCTGCGAGGTCGAAAGAGGATATACCGTATTCGTCCCACAATACACCTGTATTAACGTGGCAGAAAATATGCGAGCTGCCGACAAAGAGGGCATCCACGGTGTTGGCCGGCTGTTTATAATATGCCTGCATCTGGGAAATGCCGTCTTTTGACTTGAGCAGCAGTATGTGGTCAAGCGTTATAAAAGTCACAAAAAATGCGGCAAGAACTATAACCAGCTTTATTATATTGATTCTTTTTGTATTGCTGAAGAGCTTGTCTGACATATAAATCCCTTCCTCAAATAATATGTATTGCCCCCGTTAAACAGTAGGCGTAAATGCAGAGTAATTAAAACCGGCCGTATATAAAATCGGACGAATTGAATTCCGAACCGTAATGTCCCCAGCAGATTATCATGATAAAGAGAACGATGAACAAAAGAAGCCTGAAGATGAAGTTCTGGTTTCTTATCAGTGTACGAACATGCTCCATCTGGGGACATGGTGTATCCTCCGTGGGATTTCCGACTCCGTTGTATTTATGCTCAAGCACCGACACTGTCAAAAGGATCAGCATTGAGAACAGAAGTATATGGAACTCGGATTCATCGATCCCAAGACTGTATAAGGATCTGTCAAAGAATATCCATGGATTGAAAACCGAGAAAGCCGACCTCCACATTGAGAAGCCATAGCTTAAGGTGTCTGCCCTGAAAAATGACAGGCCGAAGATAAACAGGAAAAAGGTACGTACCCTTTTAAAAAGAGTATAGCTGAAGCATCGGGTTTTTATATGCAGAGCCTCGATGAGCTTAGCAAGCATTGGTTGACATAACTCAGAAATGATTATAACCAACCCCATATATACGCCTACTCCGAATATATAATTCCCGCCACCGCCATGCCACAATCCGATAAGGAACCATGAGATGAGAAGACCGATGTGCTGCGGGAAATTATATTGTTTGAGCTTTTTGCGTCCCAGCTTTTTGGTACAGAATTTCCTGAACTTACGCATGGTCTCTGTTTCCTGGACAGCATAAAAAACGTAAGATTTCAGCCATCCGCCCAGTGTGATATGCCACCTTCGCCAGAACTCCGCAAGGGATTCCGAATAGAAGGGCGTATTAAAGTTCTCGGGAAGAGGGATATCAAGTATCTGTGAGAAGCCGAGAACGATATCCATAAGACCTGAGAAATCTGTATAGAGCTGGAATGCGAAGCAGGCTGCCGCGAAGACGACATACAGACCCGGATACAGCTCATAGTTATCATATATTTCATTTACCATTACCGCAAGACGTTCGGATATGACGAGCTTCTTGAAGATTCCCCAGAGGACTCTCTGTGCGCCTGAGATAAATCTTTCATATGAGAATTCATGCTTCTTATCCCACAGGCTGCCGCTTACCTGTTCATACTGTACTATGGGTCCGGAGGTCATCAGCGGGAAATATGATGCAAACAGAGCGAATTTCCCGGGATTCCTCTGGAGCTTTATCCTGCCCCAGTATACATCCGTAAGATAGCCCATTACGATAAGAGAAAAATAGGAAATCCTCGGAGGACACAGGGCATCCGCGTAATAAATAACCTTCATGTAGATGCCTTCGTTTATCCCGTGACCGAACAGTCCTGTGATCCATCTGTATATATCATAGAAAAAGTCAGTGTATTTAAGCCCCATCAGCATTATGACATCAAACAGGATAATGGTCCTGAATACACGGGATGGATTCCGGCTTCCTTCCGTGATCCTTAGGGAAGCAGCATAGTTTAATATAAGGAAGATTACGAAAATTATGCATTGAAGTGAGGAGGCATTGAAATAATAGAAAACACCTCCCGCCATGAGCAGCCATAGCCACTGCATTTTTGCGGGAAGCATGAAATAAACGATCATTACTATAAGAAAAAATACTGTAAACTGAAGCGAGATAAGTGACATAGTATTCCTTTTCGCGGTGTGTTGCGTGTTGCAGGACCGCGGCTTATTTTTCGAGGATCATACGAAGCAGCTTAAGTGCGTTGTCCGTACGGGTGGTCGTTGCGGTGATCGTAAACACGGGTTTATGCCCTGCCGATATCTGAGTTGCGTAGGCTCCGTTATTTCCGAGCCCTTTAAGATATTCCGAATTATCTATATATATGCCTGCAGGATAAGTCCCAACAGGCTTCTGTTCTCCGTTTTCATCTTCTTCATATTCGGTGGTGTAATAAATGTCGCAGCCTTTATCCTTTAGCTCTTTTTTGAATTCATCGGTCAGTATTCCGGTAAGATCCATGTGTGCTCCGATGGCTCCGTATTCATCTGCTGTCGGCTCGGGCGCGATGACTACGTCGAGCTCGCCGGCAGAGTACATGGCAAATACCTTCTGTACGTTGGCCATGGTCATCTGGTCGTAGCTGTTCTCTGTTATTACTATCGAGGTATCGATCGTAAGGTTATAGGCATTTGTATCTACGCCGGCATAATTAATATAGTCATTCTTAAGAGTATCGTCATATGCGTATGCCAGATCGGAATTGATGAGTATTGCATCAAGGAAGACAGGACGGCGGTTCTGCCTGTAATCCTTGATGAAGGTGCATAGGAATATGGCTGCTGCTATCACACCGATTATCGGGAACTTGTAGTAGTCCCAGATGTATGCGACCTTCTTTTTGAAGGGCATATCTTTGAGCTTTAAATTTTCTTTTTTGATTTCGTCCTTTATTGCCATGGGTTTACTGATGTCTTGATCCTGACGGGTTTGATCTCCGGTATATTTGTCCGGCTCACGGTTCTCACTTATCGTTTTCCTAAGCTTTCCGGACGGATTATCCATATCGTACGCTACCGGGCTCTATCCGGCATCCATGCCGGGTTTCGCCCTCTCCCCCTCCATCCGGTCGGGGAGCAGCTGTCGGTAACGGAAAGCAAGGAAAGCCTGATAAGCTCGAACAATGTCGCCGGGAAAACATACCGTGGCTCAAACCCTGTTATCCATCCGACCGATAACATACAGTAGTTTAAAAGAAATAGCATTTTCTGTCAATGTGTGATACACTACTTAACAGCACATATATTTAATCAGTCTGCTCCTCAAGCTTGCTTGAAAGGAGCCGGCTGATTAAATATATGTATTGGAAAGTCCAATACATCGAAAGTGCGAAGCACTTGAGATTTGTCATAAGGAGGGACCCGCAGAGCGGGAGGATTCCTTATGACGGCAAGAGGAAAAGCTAAGTAACAGAACAGAATCGAAAGCGCAAACAAACATAAATCCACAGAAACAGGAGAACCTCATGAACGAATCATATGTTGAATGCATGGTGGCGCGTAAGAGCTCGCCGATGATGAGCGTACTTAAATATATCATTTATATCCTGACCGGGTTATCTGCCGTGGGCTTTCTCGCAAGCTATTGGATATTCATAGTCCCGCTGATCATATTCGGGCTTATTGCTTTCTTTGTGGTTCCGGGTTTTGATCTGGAATTCGAATATCTCTATGTTGACAGGGAGCTGACGATAGATAAGATAATGAGCAAACAGAAGCGCAAGACTGTCAGGAATCTCGAGCTTTCCAAGATGGAGTATATCTGCCCAATCAACTCACACCAGCTCGATCCGTACAAATCAAGGAATCTTAAGATCTCGGATTATTCTTCCAAGAACCCCGATGCCAAGGTATGGGTAATTATATATAAGGAAAAGACTGATGAAGAGCTTATAGGGATCGAGCCCAATGATGAGCTCCTTAAAGCAATAAAAAGCATATATCCGAGAAAAGTCATTGAGTATTGACAAGCGAAATTTATTTATTTATAGTAGATAAAATAAAAAAATACAGAAACGGAGGTAAGGAAAGATGGGTCAGATAGTTTCGGAAGGAATCACGTTTGATGATGTTCTGCTTATACCGGGGTACTCAAATGTAATCGGTAATCAGGTGGATGTATCGACTAACCTGACAAAGAGCATCAGGCTGAACATTCCCATGATGAGCGCGGGAATGGATACCGTAACGGAGCACCGCATGGCAATAGCCATGGCAAGACAGGGTGGTATCGGAATTATTCATAAGAACATGTCTATTGAGGAACAGGCCGATGAGGTTGATAAGGTCAAACGTTCGGAGAACGGCGTTATAACTGATCCTTTTTCATTATCGCCTGAACATACACTTAAGGATGCCGATGATCTGATGGCAAAATTCAGAATCTCGGGAGTTCCCATAACACAGGGAAGGAAGCTGGTCGGCATCATCACAAACCGCGATCTTAAATTCGAAACTGATTTCACCAAGAAAATCAAAGAGTGCATGACTTCCGAGGGGCTTATCACGGCACCTGAGGGAATTACTTTGGATGATGCAAAGAAGATACTGGCAAAAGCCCGTAAGGAGAAGCTCCCCCTCGTGGACAAGGACTTTAATCTTAAGGGACTTATTACTATAAAGGATATTGAAAAGCAGATCAAATATCCTCTTTCCGCGAAGGATGAACAGGGACGGCTGCTTTGCGGCGCAGGCGTTGGAATTACCGCAAATGTGCTTGACAGGGTGGAAGCGCTCGTGAAGGCAAAGGTGGATGTTGTTGTACTTGATTCAGCTCACGGACATTCGGAGAATGTATTAAGATGCGCAAGAATGATAAAGGATGCATACCCGGATCTTCAGCTTATAGGCGGTAATGTTGCAACAGGAGAGGGCACCAAAGCACTTATAGAAGCCGGAGTTGATGCGGTTAAGGTAGGCATCGGTCCGGGATCGATATGTACAACCAGAGTGGTTGCCGGAATAGGTGTACCGCAGATAAGCGCTGTTATGAACTGTTATGAGGTCGCAAAGGAGTACGGCATTCCGATCATTGCAGACGGAGGAATTAAGTATTCGGGAGATATGACCAAGGCCATAGCTGCAGGAGCGAACGTATGTATGATGGGCAGCATCTTTGCGGGATGCGATGAGAGCCCCGGAACCTTCGAGCTGTTCCAGGGAAGAAAATACAAGGTATACCGCGGCATGGGTTCAATATCAGCGATGGAGAACGGAAGTAAGGACCGTTACTTCCAGTCGGATGCCAAGAAGCTGGTACCCGAAGGAGTGGAGGGACGTGTTGCTTACAAGGGTCTTGTTGAGGATACGGTATTCCAGCTTATCGGAGGACTCCGTTCGGGAATGGGATACTGCGGTTGTCCCACTATAGAAGATCTCAAGGAAAAAGGAAGGTTTGTCAAGATATCGGCTGCATCCCTTAAGGAAAGCCATCCTCATGACATCCATATAACTAAGGAAGCCCCGAACTACAGCGTCGAGGAGTAGGAGCATCCATTATGCGGAGCATAATTCAGGATGGATGCGACGAATCGTCATAAGGAGGGACCCGTTTACGGGAGGATTCCTTGTGACTTACCCTACTGAGGGAGAAATACTTAGAAAAATGATCAGATACATCTTAAGAGAGCTAGACAGAGCATTGCGGAGCAAGTCGGCGTATGTCTATCTTGCGGGCATATTTGTTCTCTGTATATTAGCCAACATTGCAGTGGTTGCCTTTCGTACCGTTTACGGTACGAATGAGGGCACCTATGCATATAATATAATGGAATATGCGGCATGGTCATTTATTGTGCCTTATTTAAGCTGTATCATAATAGCTCACATGGTGATGGGCAGGGAGTATCCCGATCCTCATATTAAGGACGGGGTTACCAGCGGATTGAACAGGATACAGATATATCTGTCAAAGCTTGCGGCGGGAGTGCTTCTTGCCGGAGTCTTTCTTGTGATAACCTATGTGGCACTGGTAGCGACGACATCGATTTTTCATTTTGGAGACAATACACTTACAAGAGAAGCAATCCGTACGTTTACGGACAAAATGGTGCTTGCACTTCCGCTGTTTCTTGCAGGTATAAGCTTTGGGATTATGTTTCTGTTTATCTTTAAGGACAGAAGAAAGGCATATGCAGGATTTTTCATGATCACATTTGCGATTCCAAGGCTTGTGATACTGCTTGCGAAGGATCCGCCCGGGATAGAGATTTTTAAAGTATTGAAAAGATATACGATTTCACAGAGCTTTACGCTCATACCTTATCCATCCAGCCCTGACAGAAGTGTTCCGTTTATTGTCGGACTGGGTCTTGCTTATTCTGTTATAGCCACCGTCATCGGAATGGCTGTATACAGCAAAGCAGAAAGAAAATGATAATTTATTTTTTACCGTATCAACAAAGGGATAATTAATTATGACGGAAACCGATACATTACCTCACGTTATACCGCAACGCAGGGTCTCCATCGATATTGAATGGCTGCAAAAACTGCAGGATTATTACGCAGATATGGCTCATCTGTATCTTTATCTGCTTGATGACCGTGGGGAACCCGTGACAAGACTTTCCGGAGATATTGTTGAGAAAGACCGGATCAGGGCGGCAGTTCCGTCTGAGCTGATACAGCAGGTATATGACAGAGTCATGTTCTCCAATACTGAGGATCAGGTTGTTGAAACGGCCGGCTTCTCAAATGTAAAGATAGCCGGTATAGCTATCAAGGCGGGTGGTGTCAACTGCTTGTGCTGGATAGTCTGCGGTGTTATAAAGGAGATAAACGATACAGACTCGATACTAAATATTCATGCAAAGATCCGCGAACGTGATTTTGAAGATTCTCTTGACTTCTTAAGGCAGATCACGACAAAGATGTATCAGGGCGCTTATACGCGGGATGATGCATTGGCAGAATCGGTTAAGAGTAAGTCATCGGAGCTTCAGATGCTACACGACCTGCGTAAGTCGGAGATAATGACGGATATAGTATCTTTGCTGGATTCGGATGAGGCGTTTGAAGCAGTCTGTGTACATCTGGTGAATTATGTGGGCAGTTATTCTGACATAGCTCATGCGTATGTGCTGCGTCCGAATGTCAGCGGCGTGGGAGTTGATGTACTCGGAGAGTATCTTAAAGAAGGATGCCTGACTCTGCATGGCAGGGTTAAGGTAGATGATGTTCTTAAACATATTAAGATCGCAGGAGAAAAACCTACGATTGTTTCATATAAAACTGTTCTTGAGAGCGAGGCGAGGGACTGGCTTACATCCCTGGGTCTTACCGCCTGTGTTGCTCTTCCCGTCTTTACAAACAGACCGAGCAGGCAGGTGGCCATGTATCTCGTTTTTGCGGATGCTTCACCGGGTCGTGTATGGGATCGTGAAGAGATCAAGCTGTTCGGAGACGCAGAGAGGGTAATACAGAGCATACTCGAAACCCGTATCCAGAAGAATTCACTTGCAGGTTCATACAAATCACTGGAATCCATCCTTGATAATGTCGGGACGGCTATTTATGTACGTGATATAGAGTCCGGACATATTCTGTTTGCAAACAGGCTGTTCAGAAATTCATTTGCACAGGAAATGGAAGACGGAACCATAGAAAGGCTGTTTGAGAAGGAACAGGAAGTAAATGCCCGCTCTGTAAGCTGTGAAGTGGAATATGAGGAAAAGAGGAAGTGGTACGATCTTAATACCACTTATATAAGGTGGGTAGACGGACGGAAGGTACTTTTATGCTCTATTTATGATATTACCGAAAAGAAACTGTATCAGCAGAAGATAGAACAGCAGGCGAATAATGATTTCCTTACCGGATTGTATAACAGGATGAGCTGTGAGAGGGATCTCGCCAGATATATAGAAGAAGCAAAGCAGAATAACAGCAAAGGAGCGCTTCTGTACCTTGATCTTGATGATTTCAAGCATATTAACGACGGTCTGGGTCATCAGTACGGTGATGTGCTGTTAAAGGCCATATCGCACTGCCTTTCCAGAATAGAGGGTGTAGAGGACAGCTGTTACCGGATGGGCGGTGATGAATTCATAATCATTGTTCCCTGTACGAGTATGCCAAAGCTTACGGATATTCTTGAGGAGATACGGACCGTATTTAGCAAGCCGTGGTTCCTTAAGGGTGCCGATTATTATTGTACCTGCAGTATGGGTATCGTGACTTTCCCGGATGAAGGTGATTCTGTTCAGGATGTTATCAGGAAAGCCGATATTGCCATGTATGAAGCTAAAAGGGGCGGTAAGAACAGAACGGCTTATTACAGTGACGGCGGTGATGCGGATTCGAGCAAGCGTCTTGATATGGAAAAGAGCATGCGGGAGGCAACCTTTGATGACTACAATGAATTTGAGGTATATTATCAGCCGATAATTGATATACATAAGGGAAATATCTGTACAGGCGCCGAAGCATTGATACGCTGGAATTCATCCGAGCTGGGATTTGTTTCGCCGGGTGATTTTATTCCGCTGGCTGAGTATCTGGGACTTATAAATCCCATAGGCAATTATGTGCTTAAGGAAGCCTGCCTGGCATGTAAACACTGGAACGAAAGCGGGCATCCATACTATAAAGTGAATGTAAATCTGTCGGTTGTTCAGCTGTTGCAGAATGATGTTGTGGAGAAGATCGAAAATATCATAAAGGAAACGGGGATCAATCCGAGGAATCTTACTCTGGAGGTTACGGAGAGTCTTGCGATCAATGATATGGAGCGCATGAAGAAGATACTTGGAAGCATTAAGAAGCTGGGTGTCCGCATAGCGCTGGATGATTTCGGTACAGGTTATTCATCATTAAGCCATATACGTGAAATACCACTGGATGTCATAAAGGTGGATCAGAGCTTCGTGAAGGATCTTGCCGTAGACCAGTACGCCCAGGCATTCGTTCGTATGGTCGGGGAACTGGCCGATGCTCTTCAGGTTAAGATATGTGTGGAAGGAATAGAGACAGAGGAACAGCTCAGGGTTCTTGATGATATGAACATAAGGCTCATACAGGGCTTTTATTTTGATAAACCTATGAGAAGGTTTATGTTTGAGGAAAAGTATGTAGTCAACTGTCCGGACGATATGGATCCTCCGGAGGATTTTTATGACCCTGTACAGGAACTTACGGATGAGGAGAGAAGTATTTTATACCAATAATTACAACATATTGAAAAATAAAAGAATAATTCTACAATATTCGGAGCTTGCATATTTTTGGGGGATATGTTAATTTATTTATGGGGTTTGACTTTATTAGTCAAAAGGGAGAGGGGGAGCATATTTCAAGAAAGGTATTGTGAGGGATGAATCCAAAATTCTTCGATGTAAAAAAGGAAAAACAGGATGCCATTATTAATGCTGCGCTGATGGTATTTGCCGAGAACGGATATAAGAAGGCGAGTACGGATAATATAGTCAAGGCGGCGGGAATCAGTAAAGGCCTCCTGTTTCATTATTTTATCAGTAAGCAGGGCGTATATGAGTTCATATACGATTACAGTATCAAGTATACAACACTTGAACTGTCTCAGACCATAAACAGGAAGGAAACGGATTTCTTCGCGATACAGAGGATGATAGAGCTTACCAAGCTTAGGGTGATGAAGAATTATCCGTATATGCAGCAGTTCCTTAATAATGTAAAGTATGAGACACATCCGGATGCGCTTAAGATAATTCAGGAATCTAAAAATTCAGTTGACGAAGCGTACGCAGAGATATATAAAAGGGCTGATATGTCGAGATTCAACAGGCCCGTAGATGCACAGAAGATAATAAGGATGATCGGCTGGATGTCCGACGGGTTTATAAGAGATAAGTTCAGAAACGGAACTCCCGAACCCGACAGTATGAATGGTGAGTTTGCCCAGTATCTTTCAATGCTCAGAGAGCATTTCTACGGAAACGATTATGGAAATTCGGATCTGGTGATAGAGGCTACAGAGGCGGTAAGATATGATTCCGTAATGGATTCAATGAGGAATGAAATGAGCGGTGAGCCGGTGAAAGCTGTAAGTACTTCAATCCTTGCGGCTGAGGAAGTTAAGGAGAAGCCGGCCACTAAGAGTCCTGCGGTAACTGTCTCAATGCAGCCTGAAATGCGTGAGCTCAGCTTTGAAGAAAGGCTTGCCCTGGGTAAGAAGAGCGCATATTACCAGGAGCCGGAGGCAAATAAAGATGTGGGATCCGCAGGGGCAACAGAGCCTTCAGGTGTGACTATAGAGAGCATAACGCCTGTTGATGAACTGAAGCCTTCGTATAATGCAGATACGGAAAAGAGTATAGATGCTGCAGAGATCACGGAAGCAACAGAGCAGGAAATTCCCCGTGAGAATAAGGAAGCTCCTAAGAGCGAAGAACCGTCAACAGATGGAGAGGCTGTAAAGAATGAAGGTTCTGAAGCTGTTGAAGAAGCAGCAAAGAGTGAAGAACAGGAAAATGATGAAAAATCAGTAAAGACAGCAGCTTCCAATAAAGAAGATAAGGCGGTAGATCGGATGGATGGACCGGTCAGTCAGACAGAAACGGTTGTTTCCTGTCTTCCCGAAATGGATATCAGCTTTTTCGAAATTTCAAGACTGGGTGATTTCTCATATGGTTCAGATGAACGAGGTGGACGGGGTATTCCATATGACAGCAGCGGAAATGTCCAGATATTTGTGGAAGACGATGAAGATGATGAAGACTATGATGAGGATACCGTGGATAATGAAGCCGCTAATCCGGATGCTGTAAGCAAGGAGTCACAGGCTTATGTCAGTGCTCCTGCAGAAGGTGAACATGAAGAACGGGCAGAAATGAAGATCGGTGATGCTCCGGATACAGAAAGAGAAGCGGAGTCAAAGGAAGCGGTTGCTTCAGATGAAAAGACAATATTGAAAGAAACTGATGATGATAAAAAGGATGATGGATCTGCGGAAGCTTCCGGTGCGAAAGAGGAAAGCACAGAACCGGATGAGAAAACAGCAGATAACACCGCCAAGGCTGCTCATAAGGATGATCTGGATATAGATCTTGACGGTCTTTCAGAGAAGATAATGAGCCATACGGATAAGGAATCCGAGGAACGGGAGAGGATTAAGGAGCTTGAGAGTATGGGACCGGCACCTATCCTGCCGGATTTTAATCCGGAAAACATAAGTAGCGGCAAGGCATCTGTAGATGAGGAAAATGAGGATGTTCATATTTACAGACCGCTGAGTTTTTAGGCTGCCTGTTACAGGGTTTAATATTTGATCAGAGAGGAAGGGGGTTGCATATGGGAAGATTTGCGATAGCGGGAATAGTACAGGTTGAGACTATCGTTAAGGTTGATGAGATACCGGTTGTGTATCATCCGGTGGTTAACAAACCCAATACGATATTTACCAATCTCGGAGGAGATGCATACAACGAGAGAGTGGCTCTTAAGGCGCTTGGCGATGAGGTAGAATTCTTTTCCATGGTCGGTAAGCATGATATCAAGAGTATATTTTGGGATGAGGAATTCATGGGTGAGCATGATTATGTGCTTCCCGTTCTGAAAGCAACACCGACTGCTGTTATTCTGTATGACAATAAAAGACAGCAGCAGATATTTGAGGATATCAAGGATATGCGTAATGTTGAGTTCAATCTTGAGCTTTTCAGGGAACGCATACAGAATGTTGACTGTGTGATACTTGCAAATGCCAATTTCTGCCGTCCTTTGGCACAGGCCGCAAAGGACGCCGGAAAGCTGCTGGCAATTAACTTCCGTGGCTTCACGGAAGAAAAGATGCAGTATAACGAGGACTATTTCCAGATGGCTGATATCATTTACGTATCTGATGATAATATCGTCGGAAGCGCAGATGAGTTCGTAAGAAAGCTGGCAGATACCTATGATGCGAAGATAATAGTTTTGGGTCAGGGCGCTCATGGACTTACTATCTTCTCAAGAGAAGATGATCTCCTGGCTCACTACAAGCCTGTTAAAACCAATGAAATAGTTAATACATCCGGAGCAGGCAATTCGCTCTTCTCCTGTTTCCTTCACTGTTATGTAAGCACCGGAGATGCAGTTCATGCAATAAAGAACGCATTGCTGTTTGCTTCATACAAGATTGGTTACATGGGAACGTCAAACGGATTCCTGACCGAAGAAGAGCTTGAACACTGGTACAGACTTATATGGGGTCCTGGAAAGTAAGCGGAATGCTGTTGCAGGCTCATGTGATACTAATAGTAAACAGAACGATAATAAGGCAGGATATAAAATGCTTCCAACAGAATATCTGTCCGGGATGAGAGAACTTCTTAAAGATGAATATGATGACTATTTAAGAAGCCTTGAAGCCGAAGCATACAGGGCGCTGCGTCTTAATCCGTTAAAAGCGGATGAGGCGCAGCTTCTTGTGTTGTTAAATGAATACCTGGGTATTGACGATGCAGCGGACCGGGTTCCATGGGAACCGCTGGGGTATTATTATACCGATGATAAAGAGGCGGCTGATAAAACGGATGTGGCTGATAAAACGGATGTGGATGATAAAACTGAGGAGGCTTATAAAACAGACAGGGCAGAGAATCCGGAGGGGAGCGGCAGAAGTAATAACGGAAACAGCAGGGCTTTCTACCGGCCGGGAAGGAATCCATTCCATGAAGCGGGAATGTATTATATACAGGAGCCAAGTGCCATGCTTCCCGTTGCCATGCTGATGAAAGATGAGAACCCGGTTCCGGAAGGATCAGAGGATGATGAGCCCGGTAAATGTGAGCATATCCTTGATCTGTGCGCGGCGCCGGGGGGGAAATCAACACAGATAGCGTCCTATATGAGGGGCAGAGGGGTGCTTATATGCAATGAAATAATCTCATCGAGAGCTGCGATACTGTCAGAGAATATAGAACGGATGGGAATACGAAATGCTCTGGTATTAAACGAGTCGCCTCAGAAGCTTAAGGATACCTACGTTGATTATTTCGACAGGATACTGGTGGATGCACCCTGTTCGGGCGAGGGGATGTTTCGGAAGAATGAGCAGGCTGTAAAAGAGTGGAGTCCGGATAATGTACTTATGTGTGCAAGACGCCAGGATGAAATACTGGATTGTGCCGCAACGATGCTAAAGCCGGGTGGGATCATGGTTTATTCAACCTGCACCTTTTCGAGGGAAGAGGATGAGGAATGTATCGAGAGATTTCTTGACAGGCACAGGGATTATGAGCTTGCAGAAATGGAGAAGCTGTTTCCTCACAGGATTAAGGGAGAAGGACATTTCGCGGCAAAGCTTATCAGGATAAGTAAAGTCAGCACATTGGGTGCATTAAATGACAATCCGGGAAAATTGATATCTAAAGAAAATAAAAAAAAGGGACGAAATACTGGAAACGGAGGAAAGAACAAAAACTGTGGAGATGGTCGGAAAGCGTTTGAACAGTTCTGCGGGGACACACTGAAACATGAAGCGGTAAACAGGCTTAAGGGCAGTCTTATCCGGTTCGGAGATAATCTGTATCTCATGCCACAGGGTGCACCGGGAATAGACGGGATAAAGGTACTCAGAGCAGGACTGTGGCTTGGAACATTAAAGAAGGACAGGTTCGAGCCTTCACATGCGCTTGCACTTGCATTAAAACCGGATGAAACAGTCAATATGGTTGACATAACACCGGAAAGAGCTGCAGCCTTTATTGAAGGTATGCCCCTTAGCTATGAACAGGACAATACAGATGACAAGAAATCAGAGATGAATAAAGCGTCATCCGGGCTTTGCCGTGGATGGGTACTGGTATGCTGCCGGGGTATCACTCTTGGCTGGGGAAAGGCTGTGGGTGATACTATAAAGAATCATTATCCGAAGGGATTGAGAAAGAGACTGTGAATAAGTCCGGGGGAAAACAGAGTATGGAAACAAACGGAAAAGAACAAAAAATATGCAGCTGTGGAAAAGAGCATGGAGCTGTCGACCTTGTGAAGATGCTGGCTGATATGCCTCCTGAGGAGGAACTGTACGATCTGGCGGATTTCTTTAAGATATTTGCCGACTGTACAAGAATAAGGATCCTATGCACTCTTCTTTACGGTGAAATGTGCGTGAGTGAGATAGGGGAAGCCCTTGATATGACCCAGTCGGCGATATCTCACCAGCTACGTGTATTGAAACAGGCAAAGCTGGTTAAGAACAGGCGGGAGGGCAAGACAATATATTATTCACTGTCTGACGGACATATAATAAGTATACTGAGTCAGGGCCTTGAACATATAGAGGAGTAAGACAGGTAATTAAGAAGCAGAGAGTTAGATGCGGATTGACACATCAGAAGCTAAATGATATGCTTGAATTGTCTGATTTTATGCCAAATTACTTGAATTTAACGGATTTTTCGACGGGAAACAGGGGGAATGTACATGGCTTCTTGGGATGATGTAAAGAGCAGAATATCTTGGGCGGGGAAGGCAACTGTGGTAAGAACCCGAACTGTTGCCCAAATAGCAACGGTTAACGGTAAGATTTCAGATACAAGGAAGAACATAAATGCCGGCTGCCTTGAATTGGGGCGTATTTTGGTTGATTCAGAGTATGCCGATGATACGGTTGAGGATATCGAGGAGCGTATAGATAAGGCCGAAACAACCGGTGAAGACAAGGAACTGCTCAAAGCAGTGCTTAAAGTTAAAAAGTATGAGGAAGAGCTTGATGAGCTTGTTTATGAGAAAGGACAGTTGCAGGGTATTACTCCGTGCAGGATCTGCGGAGCTGAGGTTACGGCTGATTCGGAGTATTGCTGCAAATGCGGTGCAAGTGTAGTGCCGGAGGACGAGCCTTCGGATGGTGAACCGGATGACGGATCCGATATCGGATATGAGGAAGGTGAAGAAGAAACGGATGGGGCAGAAGAACCGGAAGGTGAAGAAGAGCCGGACGAAGAAGAAGCTGCCGGACCGGATGATGCGGAAGCGGATGAAGCAGGAAGTACCGAAAAGGATGAGGAAGGAGAGAGCATATGAAATGCAGTAACTGCGGTGCGGTCTTAAGGAAGGATTCGTTGTTTTGTCATAAATGCGGAACAAGAATAGAGGCCGATGTTGAAGAAGTGATCAGATCTGCTGAAGAAAGTGAAAACGGAGAGAGCCCGGCAGAAGAAGCTGTGGCTGATACGGAAGAAGTTAAAGAAGCCGCCAAGGATTCATATGAGAATGTTAAGAGGGATGCTGCGGATCCGTTGGCGGATGAAAGGTTTGATGAATACTTTAAGCTGGAGGAGGAAGAACCCGGAAAGAAGAAAGGGTTTATTATAGGCGCAGTGGTTGCGGCTGCTGCCATATGTCTTATCTGTTTCTGCTGCAGCAATACATTTAAGAGAACCTTCTACAAGCCTGCCGATTACTATAGGTATGTTGAGAAGAAGAATGCAAAGGAAACGATAAAGCTCGCAACGGACTGGTATGATGCAGGTAATCTCCTGATTCCGGGCAACGGAAGCGTTGGTTATGAGGATAAGCTGGCACTCAGGATGTCCGGGGATATCTTAAGCGAAGCGGCAGAAGCGCTTGACGTATACGGGGTTTCCGGTCAGGAACAGGACTTTTCGTGGCTTCAGGATATAAGCATATCCGGGCAGGCAACCATGTATGGTGATCTGGGAAGCCGCAATACGGCAATAGCTATAGGATCAGATACGGTTCTTACAATAAACACAGTGGCTGACAAGGCTGCAGACAGAATGTATTTAAGGATTCCCGAGCTTTCGTCTTCATATGTAGGCTTTGATGCAGCGAAGATAGATGAACTCTCGGAAATGATCGAAAAGTATACGGATTCATCCGTATCCGTAAGCACCGGAATGTATGACTATATGTCAATGAGCAAGGCTCTTCCGGAGGCATACAGAATAAATAAGCTGCTTAACAAGTATTCGGATATATGCTTTGACAATATGAATAATGTTACCAGGTCGGGTAAACAGAAGCTTGAGATCGGAGGAGTGGCACAGAAATGCTATTGTCTTACTGTGACGTTTGATTATAAGGATATGAAGAGCCTTGGAAGACAGCTTCGCGAAGAGCTGACTGAGGACAAAGATGTTAAGGACTCTTATATAAAGCTTATGGAGGCTGATGGGAAGAACGGAGAGGAAAGCTGGAACGATCTTGCCGACGGGCTGTATGTTCTGGAGGATATATTAGGCAGTACCGCAGGAACAGAGATGAAGGTATATGTTGATACTTGCGGTAATGTAATTGCCAGGGAGATCACGCCGGCCGAAACAGATATAACAGTGCGTTACGGACATACTGTAAACGGTCGTAATTTTGGAGCTCAGCTTGTTGTTAATGCTGATGGTGATGATATTGTTGCACTTCGCGGAAACGGTAAGAAGGCAGGACAGAGCTATGCCGGTGATTTCAAGCTGGCAATATCCGGAGCCGATCCGATCGGTATCACACTTGATTCTTTTGACTACAAAGCGTTTACAAAGCAGAAGGTTGAAACAGGTGTGTCTGTCAGTGTAAAAGAGATTGCGGATGCACTTGATATACGGAATCCGGCTGTTGATTTCCTGGATGACTATAAAGCAGTGCTCTCGGTAAGTACTCCGTCTTCGGGTTCATATGTCACGAACATCAGACTGAGCGACGGAATGAGCGATCCCGTGGTTATGGATTATTCATACAGGAAAACAGGTGGTTCACGAATTACCGTTCCCGAAGATGCGCTGATGATAGAGGGGCTTTCGGATATTAAGGTATATATAAAGGATGCTGATTTCTCGAAAGTCAGAAATAACCTTGAAAACGCAGGAGTTCCCTCATCCATTACCGGATATATAAGCTATATAGAGAAGGCAGCGGATTACCTTGATTATATAGACCTTTTCCTGTAAACAGCCCGGCAGCATATGGCTGTGGGTAAGATAAGCAGATTTAATGATAATGAGGAAAATCATATATGAAGATCGAACTTAAACATATTTCCAAGAATTATAACAGGAGGAATGTGCTTAAGGACGTGTCTGTGACAGCGGAGAGTGGATCCTGCATAGGTGTATTGGGTGGTAACGGGTGCGGGAAATCCACTCTTCTTGCCATAATGGCAGGAATAAGGAAGGCATCATCAGGAAGCTTTCTATGTGACGGCAGGGATGTGCTTACAGACAGAGCCTTAAGATCATCGGTGATAGGATATGTTCCGCAGGGAACGCCGCTTATCGAGGAGCTGAGCGCAAGAGATAATCTTCTTATCTTTTATAAGAAGAAGGAGCTTGAGAGGGAGCTTGAGAGAGGAACGCTTAAGCTGCTGGGAGTGGATGAGTATATTGATGTACCTGTAAGGAAAATGTCGGGCGGCATGAAGAAAAGACTGTCCATAGGATGTGCTGTGGCCAATCATCCCAAAATTCTGCTGCTTGACGAGCCCTCGGCTGCGCTTGACCTTATATGCAAACAGAGCATAAACGGTTATCTGCGCGCATATAAAAGGAACGGAGGAACCGTTTTCCTTGCCACTCATGATGAGGAAGAACTTAAATTGTGTGATAAATGGTACATTTTAAAGAACGGGATCGCATCAGAATATAATTATGACGGAAATGTGGAAAGACTGATCGCGAGGTTTTGACCGGTTGGAAACCGTACTGTGATACAGACCGGGGTAAGAAAAAGTGAGAAAATTCTTTGTTTATTTAAGACTCCAGCTTAAGAGGGCACTTCAGGCATTGCCGGTGGTTATTGCTACAGCACTGGTGATCCTTTGCTGTGTGCTTCTACTTTTTATACTTGTAAGAAGAGCAGACGATTCGCGTGATGAAAATGAACCGCTTAAGATTGGCGTTGTCGGAGATATAGATGATAAGTATTTTTCGGTGGGACTGTCTGCAATGAAGCATCTGGACTCATCGAGATTTGCGGTGGAGCTGCTCGAACTGACAGAGGATGAGGCCGTACGTCTGGTGAATGAAGGAGAAATATCAGGATATGCGGTGATCCCGGAGGGATTTGTTGCATCGGTTATGACCGGTGAGAACAAGCAGATCACCCTCGTGACTACCAATGCTTCCGAAGATCTCATGACCGGACTTGTTAAGGAATTCATGGAAGAAATATCGGGTTATCTGTGTGAAACCCAGAATTCAATATACGGGCTGCAGCAGTATCTTATCGATATAGGAAGACAGGATCTTATTAACAGCTCAATAAATGACATTAATATATTTTATGTAAACCTTGTAATGAAAAGAGACACTCTGTTTGAGCCTGTTAAGATCGTTAACGGAGGTAATGCAGTCTCGTCGAATGCGGGTTATATCTGTGGCCTTATGATCTTCCTCGTTATGATGTTCGGAATAGCATACTCTCCTGTCTACACCAGAAGGGATACCTCTCTTAATTCGGTGCTTCGTCTTAAAAGCGTCGGGATACCTCTTCAGATACTGGCCGAATACCTTTCGTATCTGTGTATGATGCTTATCTGTCTCATGCCGCTTATAGCTGCGACTGTTTACGGTATTTACAGAGCCGGTGTGGATGTTCCGGAATGGAGGATGGGTTTCTTTGCGGATTACAGATATTTTATTCTTGGTTTCATACCTGTTATAGCAATGTTTGCGGCTGCCCAGTATATGCTGTTCTTAGCAGCCGATAATTATATTGCAGGCATCAGCCTCCAGTTTATGTTTGCGATCGTGCTTGCGTATCTTGGGGGGTGTCTGTATCCTCTGTCATTCTTTCCTGAGATCATAAGAAAGACTGCACATTTACAACCTGCAGGCCTGGCCTACGGATATCTTACAGATATCCTTCTTGTTAATGATACGGGGAGGAATCTGTCAATGATGCTCATATATACGGCGGCATTTCTTGCCGTTTCAGCTCTGGTGCTTAACAGGAGGGTGCAGAATGAGAAATAATTATGCGGTTCTGTTCGTACTGTTAAATAAGAGGCTGTTTAAGAAGCCGAGCTTTGTGATCATACTGTGTATGATCCCTCTGGTCGTATTCGGACTTAAGCTTATATCCAAACAGGAAAGCGGGATTGTAAGAATAGCTCTGGTAGATCAGGCTAAAGACAGTGCGGAAGCTGCTTCCGGAGCCCGGGATATAATAGACCACCTGATGGATAACGACTCGGTGTTTTTGTATTCTGAGTGTGTAAGTGAAGAAGAGGCTCTTAAGCAGCTTGAGATAGACAGCATCGATGCGATCTGGGTATTTCCGAAGGATTATGATGAAAGAGTGGCCGCCTTCACGCAGGGGCTTATCACAGAGCAGGCTCCGGCAGATGCAGAGAAAAAAGGGAACGGAAAAGACCGTAAGAGAATTGCCGGAAAGGGTGATAATGCGGTGACCGTAATAGAACGTGAGGATAATGTCCTGCTTCAGCTTGCAAGGATGGAGCTGTTTGGATCGATGTATTCGGATCTGTCATATTCGCTGTTTGAGAATTTCATTGACTTGCGGTTAACAGGCGAGAAAAATCCGGATAGTACTGCCAACAGAATGTACTATGATAATGACAGGAATTCCGGTTCGCTGTTTAAATACAGAGATTATGACGGGACGCAGGTACAGGCTCAGGGGAACGGATATCTGTTTACCCCGGTAAGGGGCATGCTTCTTCTGCTGCTTTTACTTGGCGGTCTTGCGGCGGCCATGTATTACAGGGACGATCTTGATAAAGAGATATTTACCTGGATGCCTGTAGGGAACAGGTGGATATTTGAACATATTTATCTTATGACTGCTCTTTTAGACAGCGGACTTGTGGTTTTTGTGACTTTTATGATAACGGGGCTTGGCGGAAATATAATAAGGGAGCTTGCTCTTATGGTACTGTATCTCTTATCGGCCTGCTGCTTCTGCAGCATCGTAAGAAAGATAACCCCGGGGCTTAAGAGTCTTGCAACTCTGATACCGATATTGCTGCTTGCGATGCTTGTTATATGTCCTGTGTTCATTTATATTAGACAGCTCAAGGTGCTGCAGCTTATATGTCCTCCTTTTTACTATCTGATGGCTGATAATAACCCGCGTTATCTGTTATATTTTGCGCTCTATACAGCGGTAATCATAGTAGTTGATGTCTTGACTGATCTAGGTAGCAGATGTAGTGGTTGAAAAATTTCATTTCTTCAATTATATTTAATTTAAGGGAAAGAATGGTACGTCGAGGGGGATGACCGAAGCGGTCAATGACGAACCGGACAGATCTTAAAGCATATCTTATTGTACAAGGTATATCCGCATCAGACGGAGCACCGGGGAGTGACATAGTAAGGGGAATTGAGGGAATGATCTATCAGACATTAAACGGTACGTGGTTAATTAATGAGAAGGGTTCGGAGGCTTACATTGAGGGAAAGGTTCCGGGCTCTGTTTTATCTGCACTGCTCGTACAACACAGACTTCAGGATCCGTTCTTTGGACTGAATGAGTATCCGACAAAGGAAATGTTTTACAGCGATTTCTATTTTACACGGGAATTCGAGGTAATGCCGGAGCTTATGTCCCAGGAGCGGATATATTTATGCTGTAAAGGCATAGATACTCTTGCCAAAATATATATAAATGACATGCCTATAGGTCGTACCGAGAATATGCACCGTACCTATTATTTTAATATAACGGGTTACCTTCGCCCGGTAGGTAACAGGATAACCATAGAGATAGATTCTCCTCTTGAATATATAGAAAATATTCATCATGGCCTGAATAAGGAAGTCAACTATGTTCCCACGGGATGCATGGAAGGTAACCAGTATCTTCGCAAGTCACACAGCATGTTTGGCTGGAAACATGCGGCACAGCTTCCGGACTGCGGGATTTGGAGGAGTATTGATCTTGTAGGCTACAGTTACATAAAGCTTGATGAGGCTGAGATAATCCAGCACCATGACAAGAAGAACGTTACCCTTGAGATTAACGTGTCCGCAGAGGTGTTCAGGAATGATCCGTTTATCATCCAGGCAGAACTCATATCTCCGGAGGGCCGTATATCTGCTATTACGGAGACCATGATAGGCGGACAGTGTTCCATGAATATGGATATAGAGAGTCCGAGGCTGTGGTGGCCTAACGGATTCGGCGAGCATCCGCTGTATACGGTAAGCATTTACGCGCTTGATATGAACGGCAATCAGTGGGACAGTAAGACCTACAGGATAGGGCTTCGTACCATAACGGTAAGCCGTGAATCCGACAGATACGGTTCGGAGTTCTGTTTCAAAGTAAACGGGATCAAGATATTTGCCATGGGAGCGGATTATGTTCCGGAGGACTCAATATATTCCTTTATTACAAAGGAAAAGATCGATTATCTGCTTAAGAGCTGTGTGAAGAGTAATTTTAATACATTAAGAGTCTGGGGAGGAGGCTATTATCCGTCAGACACTTTCTACGATCTGTGCGATGAATACGGGATCATCGTATGGCAGGATCTTATGTTCGCAGATAATATATATGAACTGAATGAAGATTTCAGGAAAAACATTGAGGCGGAGATCACAGACAATATCAAGCGGCTGAGAAGCCATGCCTGTCTCGGACTTATCTGCGGAAACAGCGGAATAGAGAAAGATTGGGCTACAGATGAGGTGTTTGCCGGGCATTCAGGTACCCTTTCAGATGATTACAGAAAAATATTTGAAGATATGGTTCCGGCTATCATGGAGCATTATGCACCATCCGTTTTCTATTGGCCATCCACACCCTCAAGCGGAGGAAATTTTGTAAAGCCATTGGATGAAGCGCATGGAGATTCACATTTCTTCGGAGTGTGGGGTGACGGAGAGCCGGTGAGAGCGTATTACGATCATGAAATGAGATTTTGCTCTGCTTTCGGATTCCTGTCATATCCTTCAATAAAGACGGTTAAATCATTCACAAGGGAAACGGACCGGAATATTTTTTCAGAGGTTATGGAAAGCCATGTCAAGGATCAGGGGGCAGGCGGGCGTATGCTTAAGTATATGTCAGAGGAATTCCTGTATCCCAAGGACTTTGAAAGCCTGCTGTATATTACACAGATAATGCAGGGCATGGCAGTCAAAAAGGCCGTCGAGCATATGAGAAGAAACAGAGGCAGATGCATGGGTGCGCTTTTCTGGCAGCTTAATGACAGCTGGCCTGTTGCATCCTGCTCGAGTATTGATTACTACGGAAGGTTTAAAGCACTACAGTATATGTCCAAGGGCTTCTATGCTTCGGTAGCCGGCTCCATATACAGGGAAGGCAGTGTTGCATCGGTTTATGTTCAGAATGAAACCAGGGATATTGAGGTAAGGCGGGTGAGAGTGAGCCTGCAGACCTTCGAGTTCAGGCTTCTGCATGAGGTTGAATATGAAGTGGAGATCAAGCCTTTTGAAGCTGTGAAGGTGTGTGAGATAAATTATACGCCGTATATAGAGGGACTCGAAAACCGTGTGTTCATGGAGGCTAATTTCATTGACGAGGAAGGAAACGTGGTTTCCACCGAGACAGAGGTGTTCGTGCCCTACAAGAGGCTTGCGCTTGATCTTTCATCCATTTCCTACTCGGTCATCGAGCTGGTGGATGAGTATGTGATAAGAATGATGTCGGGTGGTTTTGCTGCCTTTGTGGAGCTGGATCTTAAGCAGGCGGACGCGATCTTTTCGGATAATTTCTTCCATCTTACATCAAAGAGGGAAAAGGCGATAAGGCTTAAGAAGGCTGATATAAGATATCTTCAGTACGGTTCTCCGCAGATACAGAACGGTTATGAGTTGGAGCAGCAGCTGGTGATAAGGAGCCTGAAGGATACATATTAACAGGAGGACGATAAGCAATATGGATCTGTTCTCATATATGAGTGAACAGAATAAGGAAAAGGATTCACCTCTTGCGGCAAGGCTTCGTCCGACGACGCTTGACGAGGTGGTGGGACAGCAGCATATCATAGGAAAGGATAAGCTTCTGTACCGGGCGATTAAGGCTGATAAGCTCAGCTCCATTATATTCTATGGACCGCCGGGAACCGGGAAGACCACACTTGCAAAGGTTATTGCCAACACCACAAGTGCGGAGTTCACACAGCTTAACGCAACTGTGGCAGGCAAGAAGGATATGGAGGAGGTTACTGCAAGGGCTAAGGATACCCTTGGTATGTACAATAAGAAGACAATCCTCTTTATTGATGAGATACACCGCTTTAACAAGGGGCAGCAGGATTATCTGCTCCCGTTTGTTGAGGACGGTACGGTGATACTTATAGGAGCCACTACCGAGAATCCCTATTTCGAGGTTAACGGGGCTCTTATTTCCCGTTCCATAATTTTTGAATTAAAGCCACTGTCCGTTGATGATATAAAGGAGCTTATCAGGCGGGCCGTATATGATGAGGCGAAAGGCATGGGAAGCTATGATGCGGTCATTGACGAGGATGCGCAGAGCTTTCTTGCGGATATGGCTGACGGCGACGCGCGTACTGCTCTTAACGCTGTTGAGCTGGGTATACTTACGACTGAACGGAGTGAGGATAAGAAGATACATATTACCCTTGAGGTGGCGCAGGAATGTATTCAGAAAAGAGTGGTAAAATATGACAAAACAGGTGATAACCATTATGATACCATCTCCGCATTCATAAAATCAATGAGGGGCTCGGATCCCGATGCGGCGGTATTCTATCTTGCAAGAATGCTAAATGCCGGAGAGAGCGTGACCTTTATTGCAAGAAGGATGATGATCTGCGCTTCCGAGGATGTAGGAAATGCGGATCCACAGGCTCTTGTTGTGGCAACGGCGGCAGCGCAGGCTGTTGAGCGGGTCGGAATGCCGGAGGCCCAGATAATATTGTCACAGGCTGTATCATATATTGCGACGGCTCCAAAGAGCAATGCCAGTGTCGTGGCGATAGAGGAGGCTATGAGAGCGGTTCAGGAGACTCCGAACGTGACCATTCCGGTTCATCTTCAGGATGCGCATTACAAGGGAGCTTATAAGCTGGGACATGGAGAAGGCTATCTGTACGCCCACGATTATCCGAATAATTATGTGAAACAGCAGTACCTGCCATATGAACTGGACGGAAAGGAATTCTACAGACCCTCCGGAAACGGGTATGAGGTGAAGATCAGAGAGCATATGAAAAAGCTCAGATCACAGTAAACACTCCATAAGATATGCATACACATCCTGATTCTTCTTCTGCCAGTTGGTACATATCGCTGAAGCCACTTCCTCGTTGGGAAGTGCGATCTTTATGCTGAGAACATCAGTGTTTCTTTCCTTTGCATTGAGCTCGGCTATGTATTCACCAAAGGTATTTTTATAATAATCTGCAGAAATGGATACTTCATTTCTTAACTGTACATCATTTTCCTTAAGATAGGTATCTATCTCTTCTCTTATCGATTCACTTATATCATTCTTAAGAAGTTCGAAGGTTTCCCGGCCCTTGGGAGTTATAAGGAGATGCGAAGCATTTCTGGCCGATTTCGTTTCTACCAGCCCGTTGTCGACAAGCTCGGACATTACCTCCTGAAGCGTGAAAAAATCTGTGTATTCCTTTTCGAGAATATAATTAAACAGCTGTATCCTTGTAAGAGAGTAATCCACCTTGGAAAGCATATAAAGGATTATCAGTTTATATAAGGTTAGCATCTCTGTATTGTCCATGATGACTCCTTGGGATGATTTACAATCTGATTACATTATAATCATTCATATCATTAAGTGCAAGACATGTCGACAGGGTGATTTCAACGGTAATTTTTGGTTTTTTATATTGACATAAAAAAAACGGTATAGTACAATAACATCGTTATATAACAGGAATGCATAACCGTGATACATATCAGTGAAATTTTTATGCATATCTCAT
>JAILNV010000285.1 GCA_024691125.1 Lachnospiraceae bacterium
TATCACCACACTGTACATTTACCTGAGGCCTAATGGCAGTTCCGGTATATTCATATTCCCTGAATTCCTCCCCCTGTACACCATCGGCAAAGCTTATATCAAACTTTCCCTCCTTATCAGCAAGTTTGGTAAAGGCCTTGATCTTTATATTTGCGTTTTCATCGGCACCGTAATCAATCCATGCTTCAAGGTCTTCATCGTATACGAAACTCTGTCCCGCTTCAGCAGAAGTCTCTATTTTGTACCAGGAAGCTGCTTTTTCAGAATATTCAGCACCAATATATGGTGTATCGCCTGTTTTACTCAACGTAACTACCACGGAAAAGCTTTCCCCTTCATAGATATCCACTTCTTCGCTTAACGGAATGGTGTAATATCCTGCATATGTAGTAGTCCCCTTGGTTGTCGATCTAAGTGTTCCGCTTTCCGGATCATCGGGATCCTTAAGCCTGGTATATACATCTATCGTATAATCCACATTGGCTGATTCAGTATAGAAGGATGCAGCCTTAACCTTTTCGTATTCCCAGGATTTTTCCGCAGCATGTGCTTTAAATATATTGGCTGCTTTGGATGCCTCGGTATACCAGGTATGCATTCCCCCGTCATACTGATAATTGTTGTAATGATCATCTTCTAAATCAAATACGAAAGCATGAGCTGCTTTTCCAGTATTCATATTATAGTAAGACAGCCAGAAATAACCTGCATAGCACTGACTGTCCTCATAACTTCCCCCGGATTTCCAACTGTTTCTCACCAGCCAGGCGCCATCCCCTTCCGGTACCGTTGTGAATCTGTTCCTGTCAAAATTATCATCCCAGCCAACTATTGCAACCGCATGGTTGGTGCTCCCTCCGTTGGGGTCGTAATAACAGTTATTGTCCTCATTATAATATTTCTTATTTGTTGCTGAGCTGGATGAACTAACAGCCTTGAAGCTTAATCCGACAGCACCGTTAGACTTAATAAGTTCTTTTGCGGCACGCATACCATCTTCATCAAGGCCGGTACGATTACCGTCCTTGTCCGTCGTAAACAATGAAATATCATAATAATTCCGTAACTGTGCCGATGAAAGGAATGCAAGTGAACTGTCAAGGCCATCACGTGCCACTTCAGGCGCGCTTCCATACGGGACTACTTCTTCGTATACCGCTCCGGACCATTCCGCCAGTATATTCTTGGCGAATTCTCTATTTCCTCCACTATATAGAAAGCTGCTTTTGGTCAGTTCATTTATATCACCCTTAGTTCCTCCCAAAGGATCGGTAACTGTATTGTATGTAAAAAATGCAAGATGAAGCTCCGACAGATCAATATCGTTTACATCCTCAACACTTATCTTCCCCTGTCTGATAAGACTCATCTCCGCCAGTGCCATACTCGAAAACGCCCAACAGGTAGAATAAGGATTCTGGTTTCTGAGTGCAGGCAGATCCGAAGGTATAAAGCTTGCGGGAAGAGAAGATACGCCCTCCGCTGAATATTTAGATAATAGGCGCCTTCTGTTATATGAAGGGTTCTCTGCATCTATCTGCATTTCTATCGGCAGTTCACCCATAGAGTACTCTTCGGATGAAGTCTCTGCCGGATTCTCTTCTGCCTTATTCACTTCTGTATTATTCTCTTCAGTCGAATACTCTTTTATTGTATTCTCACCGGAAAGAAGAACTTCATTTTCATCCGGTTCTGATTCTTCGGTCTTTTGTAAATCGTTATCCTTAACTTCTTCAATTACAGGTTTATTAGATGCATCCGTTCCCCCATCATCGGTCAGGACATTATCAGATAAATCGATGCTGTCTTCACCATTTGAAAGTATATCATCCTCTGTTGTCAGGTTAATATCTTCCTCCATACGGGAAGCCGCTTCCACAGATTCCGGATCATCTGTTTGGGGCATCACGTCCTGCAGCACCACGGTATCCGTTGATTCCATCAGGATGCTCTCCCGGGATACCGAAGCATACACCGGAACCACGTTAAGCATTATGGTCAATATGAGAATTATTGAAATTAACTGTTTTCTGTTTCTATTTTTCATTTGTTCCTATTTCCCATTTGTTCCTTGTTTCTCTATAAATATACCTTCAGAAAGAGTCTGATCCTTTATCACCAAATCCTCTGCCGGGATCATCTGCTGCACCTCCCGACTTCCGGTGAATCTGTATACACCCTCTCATATATCCTCGAACATCTTACTTCCCTAAGCTTCTCTCGTGCCCTTATCATTTATATCAGCAGTGTATGAGCACATAGTGAAATTCATGCCATAGTAAGCATATTCTTCTCAACTTCTTTGACAAGCTCAACAGAACATCCGCAGAAATCAACAATCTCTTCTACCGTTTTACCCCTTCGAAGCATATCCTCAATCAAAGATTTCCTTCATTCTTCTCTTCCTTCTTCTCTTCCTTCTTTCCTACCTTCTTCTCTTGCATCCTGAAGTATAACTCTCTCTTTCATATACTGCGACCTCCATATCTCATTTTTCCTGCCTCTGACCACAGCCTCATCTATCTTCTTTGTGAGTTCACTTTCAACATTACCATTTTCTACATAATCATAGAATTTTCTCAGGTCATCCGGGATATCTTCTCCCTCATAACAACAATTGTAGAAAATCTTAACAGTCCCATCATCAAGCGTAAGTCCGGGCTCCTCATTGCAGCGCTCCATGAAAGTATATTTACTCAATCCCATCCGAAACGGATCGAAAGTACATATAAACATCACGCTGCTCTCCGGCAGTTTCTTATATGAATTACCTTTATTCATATAGTCTGTGTCGATCAAGCCCTGATAATATCTGCTTCTTCGAGGTAGCTCATGCGCTTCGACTGTTTTCTTGTTAAGATTCTCCATCTCAACATCGTATATCCGACCTTTGCTATCCTCATTATATACATCCAGCCTTATAGCCTTACCATCAGAAGTCTGCTTGAACTCTTTCTGTGTCTGAATCTCTGTCAGTTCACCCACCGGTCTTTGCAGTAAACACTCCAGAACCTCTCGGCAGAGTTCCTTATCCTCCATGATCTTTCCAAACATAAAATCATCCCTGTAGCGAAGCTCCTCATAGCTCCCGATAATACTTTGCTCACTCATTATCATTTCTCCTTTCAGTTAATTCCGGCAGGAAATGAGTGATTCAAAGCACTTATCCATCCCTCGTAATTCCTGCCTATAAGATATTGGTTTTTATAAGCAAGAATTTCGAAACGACTCAGAAACGGTCTTAGAAATGACTATTTGCCATATATATGAATGCCTGCTTATGTAAAAATTTTAACACAGAGTGACAATTTTGTCATCATGCTTTTATTTCAAAAAGAAAGCTTTAATCTTCCGTATTTGCTCTAAATGTATAAAGCTTCGTCCATGCCCGACATATTATTTCGTCCACACTTTGTTGGTGGGCGTTTTCGTTTAGTGAATTTTATT
>JAILNV010000288.1 GCA_024691125.1 Lachnospiraceae bacterium
GGGACGTGGATTTGAAGGGGAAAAGAAGGTACAGCGATGAGACGAAGTGAAGGGGCCTGATCCGGCGGGGAGAGTATGGCCTGGCTGTCCATATGCTGCTTAGGGCACATTTGCCCTGTGCCGAAGACGGAAAGCGGTGGGCGTCTACTCTGTAACCTGAAAGTCCTTAAATAGGAACCAAGTATCTTACATATAATGTGATATTCAGAATATAACAAATTACCTCAAACCCGCATAAAATCAAGATTTTTTCTCGTTTTGCCCTTGCAATTATTCTTAGTATCTGATATAATATGAGATATAAATAGATACTAAGTATTTGCGGAGGCAATCATGGGCAGAAAAGCTTCGGGTAAAGATCGCGTAGACTATATTGAAAAGCGCCAGTCTAATGGAACGATATATGTTTATAAAAGAATCAGTGCCTATAATCCTGAGAAAGGCTACTATCAGGCGAAAGAACAGAAACTTCTTGGCAAGAAAATGCCTGATTCTGATGAAATAATCCCTACACGGCCAAAAGCCCCTAACGGTTCCCGTCGAAAAAATGCGGCAGACAGGACTGAAAAAGAGGGCGTTTCAGCAACGCGAGTACGTATTGGCGCTTCAGCAATTATTGATCACATAGGTAAAGTAAGTGGCATAGATGACGATGTTTATAAGAGCTGTGATGATGCTGTTGGCAAGAAGATTATATCCCTTGCCAGATATTATCTGCAAAGTGATGGGGAGGCCACTTCCCATATTGAAAAATGGCAACTGACACATCTTATGGAACCTTATGGTCATCCGATATCCGAAGATACGGCTCATGACCTTTTTGTTCGGATCGGAGCAGATGAGACAATATCTCAGGGGATCTTTGTAAATCGGGCAAATCACCTGGAAGATACAAAGGTAATTGCCTATGATGCTTCTACAGTTTCTACCTATGGCCAGTCGCACACAAGAGCACGTTATGGGTATAATAAAGACAATGATGGACTTGAAACCGACAAGCTGTTTACATTTTATTCGATAGACACCAGACAACCGGTATGTTACATGAATATCCCAGGGAATATCCCTGATATCATGGCGGTGGAAAACGCTACAAAACAGTTGGATGTGATGGGATTGAAAGGAGCTGAAATAATAACTGACTGCGGCTTCTATTCTGAAAACAATCTATCGCTTTTGTTCCAGTCATCCTTTAACTTCATAACCCGAGCTCAGCATGATCTTAAATGGATTCGCCCCGAAGTTGACAAAGCATTAGTAAACATCGGAGATACAGCAAATATGTCACAGCATGAACCCGGGACATATGGAGTAAGTGTTTGTCTTACTCACGAGTTTGAAAAGACCCGCAAATATGGAAATCAGAAGAAAGGACTCCATGCCGGAGACAAAGAGACATTCCAGAGGAGAGTATATTTACATATATTTTTCAATGATGTTAACCAGACCAAGAAGAACCGTGCATTGGATGACACCCTGTCTAAACTTAGAACAGAATATATTGCCGGACAAAGAGAGTTCAAACCTGCAGCACAGAAAATGATTGACCGTTATCTTCTAATCAGTGAAAAGAGGAATGGTAAAATTGAAATTCAATTCCGAACGAATGAAATACGTCTGGCAAAGAAATATAACGGTGTATTTGTCCTGGTATCGAATAAAGAGAAAGACCCGTTTGAAGCTCTGAGGAAGTTTCGTAGGAGAGAATGGATTGAAGACTTCTTTGAAGAATATAAACAGAGGATCGGTGGAAAAAAGAATCGTGTATGGGACGACCTGACTCTTGATGGAAAGAGACTGGTTCAGTTTATAGCCTTATGCTATTACGAATATTTTTCAAAAGAACTTAATGAACTGAAAGATGTACTTGGAGTAAAGAATGGAGAACACGATCACGATCTAAAAGCAAATATTGATAAAGAGAAACGTCTGAAGAATTGGTTAGATAATACATCGATCCAGGAGATCTTTGACTGGTTCGATGCAGTAGAAAAAGTTGATGTATCTACACCGTACGCAAAACAAGTCTGGACAACCGAAGTAATAGAACGTGACAGATTATTCCTTGAAAAACTAGGTGTTTCTCTTTGAGAAAATCATACTAAACAATAAGTGAGTAATATCATTTTCCAAAGGAATGTTCTAGTTGGAATGGAACAGATAGAACATTTGTTCTGTCTGTTCCGCTCAGTTTTTTTAGTCCTTATTATTAGACTTTCAGGTAATAAAGCTCTGCAGCTTCCTTACCTGATCCTGTACTTCTGCAGAAGCAGGATCTTCATCCTTCATACCTCCGAACTCTTCAAAGATTTTCATGAAATCGGCCATCATACTTTCTTCCTCGCTCTTTGAACGCTTTT
>JAILNV010000013.1 GCA_024691125.1 Lachnospiraceae bacterium
ATACTTTACCATATTCTTCCACTGTATTCCGTAATCATTCAGGCACTTCTTCAGCACTCCCATATCGAATACAGCATTGTGTGCAACAATTATGCCGGATGACATGACAGGCTCTATCTTCGGCCATAGTTCCGGGAAGCTGGGTGCATCGGCTACCGTGTACTTATCAATCCCGGTCAATCGTATGTTAAAGAAGTCAAAATATGTCTCCGGATTCACATAGGAAAAGAACTCCTCTGTAATTGCTCCGTTCTCAATAACAGAAATACCGATAGCACTCATTCTATTGTTATATCTGTTTGGTGTCTCCACATCAAAAGCTATATACCGATACAATTTTCATCCTTCCAGTCCAGCCCATGCCTCTGCCCCATTCCCGCATCTCTTCCCTTTCCTCAGGATCATATCCATGGATCGTTTCCAGGAATCTCACATACCCATGGATACCGCCTACATCATCCATTTAACAGTGCCAGGTACTGTTACCGACTTTTCCTTCGTTTTGCGTGTTAAATGCAAAAGCTTCAAGAGAATATTCAGAATTTTGAACCAATCGCAAATATAAAGCAGATTAAACCCGGAATGATTGAGGCAATCGTAACCACGGATAATACGCATTGGATCTTATTCCCTTTATGTATTACAATGCCGGTTATACCGGATACAACTGTAACGAGACCTGCAAGCAAAGTCCATAAACCGATAAGTCCCTTGTTCCATATGATCGCCCATATATTTGATGAATAACCATGCATATATTCACCCCATAAGGCAAATGCAAGATTCAGAAACATCAGCAATACCTGAAGTATCAGTATAACCATGAGATATTTTGTATATTTGTTTAGTTTATTAGTTTGCATATGTGATTATCTCCAATTTGCAATGAACCTTTATTAGAATTCTTTTATGAAATCCCTGTCCCAAAGTACTACTTTTAACTTAGCAGCAAGCTTTATCGCAGGCTCCGTGAAATACTGGTTTGTTATCACTACCCCTATCATCCTGTCATAATAATCTCTTCCGGCGTATACTTCCTGAACTGCTTTGACTCCTATTGGCCGGTCATAGCACTTACATTGAAACGCATATGTTATATTGTCTTTTACAGCAAGTATGTCTACTCCAAAATCGCCGCTTCCTTTCGTTACTTCAACATCCTCATACCCGATTTCCTTAAGTAGGTCTGCGCAATAATATTCGAAATCATGACCTTCCATTTCATCAACATATATTGGATGTTGTCTTCCTACTCTTTTAAAAATAACAAATATAAGGAACACTGCAAAAATGAGAAAAGCGGCTGCCCAGCCATAAGAAATAATAGAATTATTCATTTCTCCCAATAATCCATAATTGTTCATATTACTACAGACTATGTAATTTAAGTCTTTCTGTTTCTTATTAAGATAAAGTCTCCGTTACATATTCACCAGTGATTTACGCATATATATCACATCATCCATAGGATTATCATAATATGCCTCACACTCCTCAAAGCCATGTTTTTTATATATTGATATCGCCGCCTTTAACGGTATGATGGTATCAAGAACCATTTCTTTATATCCTGCGTTTACGGCATGTTTTATTATTTCTTCAACAAGAGCATCTCCAAGATGCATTCCTCTTGTTTCCGGTTTAACATACAATCTCTTCATCTCACATCGTTCATCCGTGTGTCTGTGATACGCAACCATTCCTATCACTTTTTCATTCTCGAGTGCGACAAGTATTTCTCCGGCAGGCGCTGTATATTTAAATGCGGGATTCTGTAACTCTTCATCTATATGCTGAAATGACAGATCTCTTCCAAGTCTCTTTGAATACTCTATTATTAAATCCTTTACGTCAGAAAGATAATCCTTTCCATCCACTATCTTCATTCAATTCTCCCTTGTAGCATGTCATATAATCACTACATTCAAACACTAATTTCTAAATGATCCTCTAAATCCGTTTCATATTTATTCTCTTAAGCGTTCCGTTATCTTTTCGTTACTATTTTCCTCTTAATCGTACCTGCTATCTTTTCGGTTCTCTTTTCCTTTTAAGCGTTCCCGTTATCTCTCCGTTTCTCTTCTCCTCTTAAGCATTCGCGTTATTTCTTCGTTTATCTTCTCTGTCATATCAGACTTCTTCGATGGATCAACATGCAGGATCATGGTTGCATCCATATATGATTTCCGCAAGTTTCTTATACCTTCTATTTCCAGTTCTGCTTTGGCAGCTTTTTGCAGAAACAGCGGCGTTACAAGATAGTATAACCTGTCTTCTGTAAAAACAATCTGACCTGCTTCTCCCGAATCCAGAAACACGTGCAGCCGGCTGTCTTTAACTCTTATTTCCGGCGCCTCTCTTTCCATCAGTCTTTCCGCATCTTTTGATATCGGCTTTATCTGGCACTTGATCCGGTAGGTCTGTATCAGAGTCCCATTCTCTCCTTCATATGGATAAAGTATCGCTATACATTCATATGGATCAATGAATTCCTGTATGAGAAGATGAAGGAGTTTTGCCCTTGTTATGCCCTGAGCATCGTCAAGAAGGGTGTTTACCGCTTCTCCAATGCTTTTTAACAGCATTCTGAATGATTCCATATCCGGCTGCCAATAGTATTTCCCAAATGCGCCGGTATCTACTATGATCTCATCACCGAACAGATTATCTTCCATGTACAGCTTTCTTTTGCAGAATGCCGCACCATTCTCGTCTATCCCCCAGTCAACGGCCTTGATCGCTCCGGCTATTCCTTCTCTTTTTATGATCCCGAAAGCTTCATTAAGCTTCCTTGCAATATCTGGATTTCCATTCCCGGACAGTGCATCCGGATGATGCATGTGCATAAGAAGATGGTATTTTCGCCTTACATCCCTTAATTTATCACCTGATTCAACTCCTAATAGACTTAATGCTTCCTGTTTATCCATGTTTTATCAAATATTTATCAGTCATATTCCGGGGCTTCCGACCTGCCTAAAGCATTTCTGATCGTCATGAATACCATGTATGAAGTGTTCCATCCAAAATAGGCAAGTATATCGGACGCATTGGGATAATCGCCCATAACAAAAAGATAAGCAGTCTAAAAAACAACTGCTCAAGGAACTGCCCGGAAAGAAAATGACTGAAAACCGCATAAGTTCTTTGCTGTTCTGAATAGTTACACTTATTATATCAAAACATGTTATCGGTGACAATCAATGCATTTCCGTGTGCTGTATATGATCTTCTGTTAGCAAAAAGCGAACTCACCGCCCTATATTTTAAAGTATCGGGCGGTGAGGTTTATTTCATATATTTAATTTCGTAACTATCCGGAACGAACACCTGTCATTTTCTCTTCACATTAAATGCATCTATACCGGGATATACTGCAGATGCTCCCAACTCTTCCTCAATCCTCAGAAGCTGATTGTATTTAGCTACTCTTTCTGATCTTGAAGGAGCACCTGTCTTTATCTGGCATGTATTTAGAGCGACAGCCAGATCTGCGATCGTAGTATCTTCCGTTTCACCGGATCTGTGGGAAGAGATTGCGGTATATCCGGCCTTATGAGCCATCTTGATAGCTTCCAGAGTCTCGGATACAGAGCCAATCTGATTCAATTTAATCAATATCGAATTGCCTGCACCAAGTTCAATGCCCTTCCTAAGCCTCTCGGTATTTGTCACAAAGAGGTCGTCGCCAACCAGCTGAACCTTATTGCCTATCTTGTCAGTCATCTTCTGCCATCCTTCCCAGTCTTCCTCATCCAGACCGTCCTCAATGGAAATAATGGGATACTTATCTACAAGACTCTCCCAGTGAGCTATCAGTTCATCTGATGTGAATTCCCTGCCTGACTTGGGCTGCTTATAGAATCCCTTACCTTTTTCACTCTTCCATTCTGAAGAAGCTGCGTCCATGGCAATCATAAAGTCCTTACCGGGCTCGTAGCCTGCAGCCTTGACAGCTTCAAGTATCTTATCTATCGCATCCTCATCGCTCTTTAGCTGGTTGGGTGCAAAACCGCCCTCATCACCAACGGCTGTTACATCACCCATTTCCTTTATGAGCTTTTTAAGCGAATGGAACACTTCTGCACACCATCTGAGACCTTCCTTAAATGATGGCGCTCCCACCGGCATTATCATGAATTCTTGTGTATCAACGGCACTATCTGCGTGTGCTCCGCCGTTTAATATATTCATCATCGGAACCGGAAGCCTGTTTCCCTGAACACCACCCAGGAATCTGTAAAGTGGTATATCAAGTGCCTTGGCTGCTGCTCTTGCAGTCGCAATTGATACAGCCAATATGGCATTCGCACCAAGATTCGATTTATCTTTCGTTCCATCGGCCCTTATCATCGCTGCATCAACAGCATATGTATCAGAAGCATCCATACCAAGGATCACATCTTTAATCTTACTGTTGATATTTTCAACAGCTTTGGTTACACCCTTGCCAAGATACCTTGACTTATCACCGTCTCTTAATTCAAGAGCTTCGAATTCTCCTGTGGATGCTCCCGAAGGAGCTGTTCCCAATGCAACAGTTCCGTCACCGAGTGTGACTTCAGCTTCCACTGTAGGATTGCCTCTTGAATCCAGTATCTCCCTTCCCACCACATCAATAATTTCCAAATAATCTTTCATCTTCTGCCTCCTTAATGTTCGAATACTTGTTAGCTATTGCTAACCTGGCGCTCAAAAAAAATGATAACGCCCTAATACTGAATACCTCTCCCTCGATATAGGCCATAGGTTCCCATACCAAAGAGAGAGGATTCATACATGATTTATTCAACAGTTAGCATACACTAACTGTGTATATATTATCATCTGCTCTTATACATGTCAACATGTCTTATGCATTAATTATAAAAAGTCTGTCGGTAAATAAAAACCGATCTTTTTCCAGGCACACACCTCTATCAAACTCCGAACAACTCTGCTGTTTGTTTCATCCTGTCTGCGACTTTCACTCCAAACGGGCATCTGCTCTCACATCCTTTACATCCCAGGCATTCGGACGCAGTATGCTCAAGTGCCTTGTAGTGCTGCGATACGCTTTCCGGAATACTGCTCTGTGCTGTTGCAAGATCATAGAACTTATTTACCATAGCTATATCAATATCTACCGGACATGGCTTACAATGACCGCAATAAGTACACTGCCCGCTGTACGAATGAAGCGGAGCATTTGCTATTACCGAAGCATAATCTTTCTCGTCATCAGATGCATTTTCATAATATACAGCTTCATCGACCTGCTCTTTTGTGTCATATCCACACAGGATAGACGATACTCCTGGACGTGTAAGCGCATAATGTATAAGTTGTGCAGGAGTGAACGCAACTCCAAAAGGCGATCTTTCTTTATCAAGCAGTGCTCCTCCGAAATATCCCTTCATTACCGTGAGACCCAAATTATTCTCTTCGCACATCTGATAAAAACGTGCTCTGTCAGGATCTATTCCCGATAACTTATCTTTATCATACCCGTCGAACATGGATTCAAGGTTCTCTGTAGCAGGTCTCATATCAAATGCCGGATTTATGCTGAACAAGATCATCTCAATGAATCCGGTCTCAACTGCCAGCTTACCGATAACGGGATTATGCGTAGAAAGACCTATATGCTTTATCACACCATTATCATGCAGTTCATGTACATACTTTATAAACTCTCCGTTCATTGCATTATTCCAGTCTTCCATGGAATCAATATAATGGATCATTCCGAGATCAACATAATCGCTGTGAAATCTTGCCAGAAGATCTTCAAACGCAGGACGTACATACTTCATTTCCCTCGTTCTGACATACTGCCCGTTCTGATACGTAGATCCGATATGGCCTTGAACATACCACGAATTTCGGCAGCCTTCCATCGCCTTACCTATGATGTCCCTCGATTTTGGATCGGGCATCCAGCAGTCAACTATGTTGATTCCTTTACTATGAGCATATTTAAGAAGCTCAATAGAATCATCCTCATTGTGCCTTTCAAGCCATTCCCCGCCAAATCCTATTTCACTGACTTTTAGTCCTGTTTTGCCAAGTGTTCTGTACTCCATGAGCAATACTCCTTTATCTCTTTATTTAGCCTGCCACTTTTGCCCGGGCATACTTGCATTTCCCTATGGAAAGAAATACCCCTAACTAGGCAGGTTCCGGTTCCGCGACTCTTATCGTCTTATTATTTCCGTTCCCTACCGCTGCCTCATTGGTCACTTCATAGTCTGTACAAGCTATACCAAGCTCGCCTATGAACGAATAGTTAATGGTATTATAACACGGGATGTATATAAACTCACTATAATAGAGCCAAGAATAATTATAGTAAAATGATTTGTGACACAAAGCCCGAGAGAGACTGATATTTATTTTGATAATGCCGGAGGAGACATCCGCGATAATGATACAGCTCTGCGGATCCGCGCTGTTGAATACATAGGTTCCGGCTCTTCCATGTCTTATATTACTTTTAAAGGGAAGCGCTGTGATGAT
>JAILNV010000014.1 GCA_024691125.1 Lachnospiraceae bacterium
TATTATAGATCCTGCCAGTGAGAACTTACCGCCGCCCAGTGAGTTACCGCCGAGGGCAACTGCCAGAATGGCATCCATTTCAAGATACAGTCCGATGTTGTTTGAATCTGCCGATGTAATCCTTGATGATGCAACTATACCGGCAATTCCTGCGAAGAGACCGCATACAACATATGCAAGATGTATGATCCTCTTGGAATTAAGGCCTGCGATACGTGAAGCCTTGGAGTTAATGCCAACCGACTGTATATACATTCCAAGGGCTGTCTTCTTAAGTATTACTGACAGAATGGCTATGAATATCGCTGTGATTATTATCGGAGTCGGGATAGGTCCCAGGAAGCTTCCGAAGAATCCGAATGAATCATTCCTTACATATACTATAAGGTCATTACAGAGAAGAAGACCGATGGCACGTGCTGCCGAATACAGGATCAGCGTGGCGACCATAGGCTGTATATTAAACCTCGCAACAAGAAGTCCGTTAAATGCTCCGCACAGACATCCCATCAGCATTCCTGCGAGCACGCCGACAAAAAGCGGAACCGCAAGATCGTTCGTGGAAGATACCCCGTATCCTGCAAGAAGCATACAGCAGAAGGAAGCACACAGACTCATTACCGATCCGACAGAAATATCGGTTCCGGCTGATGCGGATACAACAAGCGTCATACCGAGTGCAAGAAGAGCTGCCTCCGAACCTCTGTTAAGTATATCTATTATTCTGCCATAAAGGATTGTTCCGTTTCCTGTTGTCTGCTGCAGAGTGATCTTAAAGAAAGAAAATGCACCGGCTCCGGTAGCAGCATCATGGATAATGTTTACCGCCATGACAAGTATCATCGCAACGATGGGTAACAGGAGCTGTGACTTTTTCATTTTCTTAAACCATACACCTAAGTCTATATTCATTTGTTGTCACCTCCCGCTATTGATCTGATAACTCTTTCTTCCGTAAGTTCTCCGTCGAGTTCATCAACCTTTTCACCGTCTCTCATGATGATCATACGCGAACAGGTACGAAGCATCTCTGCTATCTCAGATGAAATAAACATGATGCTCTTCCCTTCCTTTGCCAGGTTGAGTACGAGCTTCTGTATCTCTGTCTTGGTACCTACATCAATACCTCTTGTCGGCTCGTCAAGGATCAGAAATTCAGGATTGGTTGCCAGCCAGCGGGCAAGGATTACCTTCTGCTGGTTACCTCCCGAGAGCTGCTTGATCAGTGTTTCGCGGCTTGGCGTCTTTATTGAAAGCAGCTTGATATACTTGTCTGCCAGTTCATTCTGCTGAGCTCTTGTCATCAGCTTGAACATTCCCTTCTTACTCTGGAGGGCAAGTATTATGTTTTCTCTTATGGACAGGTCTGCAATGATTCCTTCTGCCTTACGGTCATCGGGAAGCATGCCCATTCCAAGGTTCATGGCATCTATCGGCTGATTGATCTTAACCTCCTGACCCTTTACCTTAAGGGTTCCGGAATTCGCCTTATCGGCACCGTAGATAGCCCTTGCAAGCTCGCTTCGTCCGCTTCCGAGAAGTCCGCCCACTCCAATGACCTCACCCTTATGTATGTCAAGGTCGAAGGGTTTGACTGTCCCCGTATGTCCAAGACCTCTTGCCGATATCTCCAGTTCATCGCTGACTGCCTTACTGTCACCCGATTTAATGGATTTAAGATCGTCAAACGCCTTACCCATCATGGCTTCAACGAGCTTGAGTCTCGGAAGATCCACTATCGGATATTCACCCACCAGCTTGCCGTTTCGAAGAACCGTTATCCTGTCGCATACTGCATAAACCTGCTCAAGGAAATGTGTAACGAATATTATTCCTACGCCCTTGCCCTTAAGCATACGCATAACATTGAACAGCTTCTCAACCTCTTCATCATCCAGAGACGATGTAGGCTCATCAAGGATAAGAACCTTACAGTCCATATCAACTGCACGTGCAATCGCAACCATCTGCTGGATCGCCAGTGAATAGTTCTCGAGGTTTCTCTGAACATCGACTGCTATTCCAAGCTCGTCCATTATCTTCTGTGCTCTCACGATATAAGCTTTTCTGTCTATCGTACCGTATTTGGTAAGCGGTTCTCTTCCTATAAAGAGATTCTCCGCAACCGTTAAGTTAGGGCAGAGGTTTACTTCCTGATAAACCGTCGAAATGCCGACTTCCTGCGCATCCTTGGTCGAATGGTTGTGTACAGGTCCCTCTATGCCGTCTATATGTATCTCGCCTTCTTCAAAATCGTTGATACCTGTGAGACACTTGATCAGTGTCGATTTTCCCGCTCCGTTCTCACCCATGAGGGCATGTATCTCACCCTTGCGAAGGGTAAAGTCAACATGATCCAATGCAACAACGCCGGGAAAGACCATTGATATCTGTCTCGCAGTAAGAACTACATTATCTTCCACAATCTGCTCCTCCCTTTTGATAATTTCTAAAAAGGGGGAAGGAAGTTAAAACTCCCTTCCCCTGAAAATCTTCTGGTTTGTATTGATTTGTTTAGGTTGGTCATAAGGAATCCACCGCAAGCGGTACCCCTTATGACGAATGCTCAAAATGCTTCGCCTGTTGTCCTCATATTTATTCGGACAGGCTCAAAATGCTTCGCATTTTTCGCTTGTTGGACTTCGTCCAACTCAGCAATTTGTAAAAAACATCTCTTACAAGCAAGCTTGACGATCTGTTTTTTAAAATTTCTGACCTCTCCTCAATCGGATCAATACTGTGCTTCGATGACTGCGTCGGTAACCTCTGTCATTGACTGCTTGTTGCCGTCTACTGAGAAGTCTACGATCTGATCCTTAAGTGCATACCAGTTATCGGGAACGAGGATCTGAGCCTCAGGTGTTCCGCCTGACTGAAGAGTCTGGATAACCTTCTCAACTGTAGGAGCTGCAAGAGGATTACACTCGAAGTCTGCTGTGATCTTGCCGGCCTGAACTTCCTTAAGACCTGCTGTACAAGCATCATAAGAGATAAGGATTACATCGTTGCCGGGACCATACTTAACACCTGCGTTATCCATAGCTGTCATAGCACCGAATGCTTCGTTATCGTTCTCACAAACTACTACGTTGAACTTGCCTGCGTATGACTTACAGAATGACTCCATAACTTCCTGTCCGCCTGCCTCTGTGAAATCACCGGTCTGCTTGTCAAGAATTGTCCAGCCTTCTCTGTCAGCTATCTCTGAGAAACCGTCTGTACGTCCGATCTGAGCTGAAGAACCTGTTGTACCCTGGATGATAAGAGCGTTGATCTCTTTGATACCCTGAGCATCTGCGTAAGCCTTAAGCCACTCGCCTGCTGCCTTACCTTCTGTAAGG
>JAILNV010000042.1 GCA_024691125.1 Lachnospiraceae bacterium
GCCTTGGGATAAATGATGATGTCCCAATTCTCGGTTGCCGGAAGCACAACATATTCAATATCTCCATTACTCTTTCTGGTTGTTCCGAATTCAGACATATTGGCTCTGTCCCAATTGTCTTCCATGAACTTAAGGAGTTCATCCGGTGTAAATGTCCTGTTGATAATAATTGTCTGTCTTCCCTTCATATCAGCCCTCCTGATGAAATCAATTATAGGTTGCAAGACCGGGGTAAGACAGGAAGACATGGGAAAAGACAGGGGGACGTTCTTTTGTCTTACCTATATCTTTTGAAAAACCCTCAATCTACGGCTTAAGAATACCATAGATCAAGGGCTTTTACAAATAATAATACACGATATATAATATGTAATCTGTCGTGAAACCGGAGTCTCTAAAAACCGGATGCTTTTATATTCCCGAATATCCCATTAGCGACTCATCCACCGCCCCGGCAGCTGCTTTGCCTTCGCTTATGGCCCATACAACAAGTGACTGGCCGCGGTGCATGTCACCTGCGGTGAATACGCGGTCACGGCTTGTAGCATAAGCGCCTTCTGCTGTAGCTACGTTGGTCCTTCCGTTTATATCCACCTTAAACGCATCGGTCACATATTTCTGCGAACCCAGGAAGCCGGCTGCGATAAGCACAAGATCAGCCTTAAGCTCGCCTTCGCTTCCCTCTACCGGAACCATCTGCATGCGACCCGTTGCCTCATCCTTCTTAGGAGCAAGCTTAACGGTCTTAACCGAGGTAAGATTACCCTTCTTATCCTTTACGAATTCAGTAACAGTCGTTTGGTAAACTCTCGGATCGGAACCGAACATGAATATGGCCTCCTCCTGACCGTAATCCGTCTTAAGGATCTTCGGCCATTCGGGCCAGGGATTGGAGACGGCACGGCTCTCGCAGGGCTTGGGCATCATCTCAAGCTGTATGACTGATGCGGCGCCCAGCCGTATCGATGTTCCGACACAGTCATTCCCCGTATCTCCACCGCCTATGACAACCACGCTCTTACCCTTAAGGCTCTTAAACGAGAAATCCTTCTTGTCGATGATCTTCGAATAATCATATCCTTCATCGATTATATTCTTTGTAACCTCTGTAAGAAAATCAACCGCGAAATATATTCCCTTCGCATCTCTTCCGGGTACGTTTATATCCCTTGGATTGGCTGCACCGCAGGCAAGGATCACACGGTCATATTCCTTGAGCAGTTCGTCTGCCGTTACATCATTGCCTACATCGACACCGTACTTAAAGATAATACCGCTCTCCTCCATCAGGCTTATCCTTCTGTCAATAACACGCTTATCGAGCTTCATATTGGGTATTCCGTATCTTAACAGACCGCCTGCCCTGTCCCGTCTTTCGTATACGGTAACCAGGTGACCTCTCTTGTTGAGCCAGTATGCGGCCGACAGACCTGAAGGACCGGAGCCTATTACGGCAACCTTCTTCCCTGTACGTACTGCGGGCTTATCCGGCTTCACAAGACCGTTGGCATATGCATACTCAATTACCGTCTTCTCATTTTCCTTCGTTGATACGGGATCCGAGTGTACCGAAACCGTGCATGCAGCCTCACACAGAGCGGGACATACCCTTGAGGTGAACTCCGGGAAGCAATGGGTCTTGGACAGCCGTATATATGCCTGCTCAAGGTTCCCGTGATATACGTAGTCGTTTATTTCGGGAACAAGATTGTGCAGGGGACATCCCGAAGCCATTCCTGCGATCATGGTGCCCGCCTGACAGAACGGAACCCCGCATGCCATACATCTTGCGCCCTGGAGCATCTGTTCCTTTGTGGGGAGCAGAACGTGAAATTCATCGAAATCATTTATTCGTACAGAGGGCTCCCTTACTGCACCCTCTTTTCTCTCATATTCCATAAATCCTGTCGGTTTACCCATAATATTCCTCCTTTTTATTTGTCGTAACTATTCAGAACAGCGAAAATCTGAATCATATTTTCCATAAGGCTCCAGATACCTTATTTCTGCACGCAACCATAGAATAGCGAATTTCATCAGAAATTCGGTATTCGTACCGGACCAGGCTCTGCTGAAAGCAGAGACGTGTCATGCGGAACGCATGATTTCTGAATGCATTTCCTTGTTTGCATTCGTAAAGTCATACAAAAAAGACGCCCCGGATATTCCGAAGCGTCTTTGCTAACAATAATTATTATATGTCATAGATGTGTGATGTCAAGGGTAACATTTACAGTTTCATGATATTTCTGATCATATCTTCAAGCGCCCGGGCCTGAATGGGCTTTGTAAGGAATTCATCGAAGCCTTCCGACAGATACATTTCCCGGGCACCCAGGATAGCGTTTGCAGTGAGTGCCACAACGGGAGTCCTCTTTTCACTGCCGCTGTTAAGCTCCCTTTCCCGGAATAACCTGAGCGTTTCGATACCGTCCATTTCAGGCATCATATGGTCAAGGAAGATAATATCATAATCCCTCTCCCCGGTAATCTCAAGCATATCCTTTCCGCTGTATACTTCGTCTATCGTCATTCCGGAGTTCTTTAACAGAAGAGAGAATACGCGGCAGTTAACCTTGCTGTCGTCAACTACAAGTATCTTAACACCCGGAGCGTGCAGGGTCTCTGCTTCTGTATTTTTTGGATCTTCTTTTTTCCTTATACTGCTGAACTCACCTATGGGGGTCGGATCGATCACTCTCTGTTTAATAGTAAAGGAGAACCTGGACCCACTCCCGTATACGCTTGATACTTCAAGCCCGGAGCCCATCAGGGAAAGCAGCGACCGGGTAATGCTCATGCCCAGGCCGGTTCCTTCGATGTTGCGGTTCCTGTCTTCCTCGAACCTTTGATATTCACCAAAAAGGCGGTCAATGTCTTCAGGTTTTATTCCTATTCCCGTATCCTCGACAACAAAGGTCAGCTTTATTAATTCGTAATCCAATTCGCCCTGAACAGAGAACTTAATACTGCCTTCATTCGTATATTTCGCCGCATTGCTTAAAAGATTTACAAGTATCTGTCTTATCTTACGCTCGTCGCCGGACAGCCTGACCGGGATGGATCTGTCTATATCAACATTTAGGTCCAGCTTCTTCTCACTTGCTTTAAGAATGATCATGTTTATGCAGTCGTATATAAGCCGGGAAGTTTCATACTCGGCATCTATAAGCTCCATGTGTCCGGCGCGTATCCTGGAAAGATCGAGAATATCGTTAACCAGGGAAAGAAGTGTCTCCCCCGCACTTTTTATATCGCCTGAATAACGGCGTATTTCCGGCTCGGTGCTTTCACGCAGTATCATTGTATTCATGCCGAGCATGGTATTTATCGGGGTACGAATCTCATGGGACATATTTGCAAGGAAACGCGCTTCTGCTTCGCTAGCCATTTCGGCAGCACGCTTATCCCTGTTGATCTTCATCAGTTCCTGAAGCGTATTGACTATTGATATTATCAGCATGTAAATGAGTCCGACGGAAAGGAGCGTTGTATGGAACTGGTCATTCTTCATGAAATATACGATTATCTGGCCTGCTGAAGCAATTACTATTCCAAGCATGCCCATTGCAACCAGAGGGTATTCCTTAACGCGCCCGTTTATCAGGTCTCTTACCATTGTTCCTATGATTATCGCAATGGTTATGAAGCATGTCAAAGCCATTGCCGTAAAGCTTTCGGAAAAATCAACCAGCCTGAAGACATGAAGGAAAAGACACACCGCACAGTCGGCCACAGCAATATATCCTGCAATAGTGTACAACTTATGGTACTTTTCCTTCTGTATGATATCCATATAGATGATAAAGGGAATGGGTAACAGAAGAAGCGCCGCAAAGGTCATGTTGTTTATGACGGATACGGCGGGGAAAATAAGCTGACGAACCTGAATATTGGCTACAAGCCAGACCGCTACGAGAGTTATTGCACACCCAAGGTACATAAGGGTAAGCTTGCGATGCTGAAAAATACCCACAAAGAAGCATACCACCGTGCTGAGAAAGCCCAGCAGAAGAGTCAGAAACGCTACTGTCATCTCAAGCCCGAGTTCCCTGGAAAGTGTATACCATATAGCCATCCTGCTTCCCATCATGACCGGATAAAATACGCCTGAAAATGTCGAATCGGTCACTGCTTCAACAGTGAGGTATTTACCGGCATCTCCGGGTTTTAGGTCACAGAATACATATGCGGGTGATGTGTACTTCCCGATATAGCGGGTATCCTTGGTTGAGTACTCGATCCTCAGTTCATCGCCGACATACATCTTAATATCCTGTCTCGCGGTATGAAAACACAGGCTTTCATTATTTACCATGTCTTCATCGATCAAAGTTCTTATGACCACTTTCTCGCCGCGTTCAACATCGAGATTGACAGGCAATGTAATCTCGGTTATCGATCCGTCATCGTGTATCCATTCCCATACGCCGTCATAATTCTCCTTATGGTAATCATTGTTAGGTGCGTCTTCGGGAAAGAAAATGCTACCTATAATAAAATAACCGAATATCAGTACGGAAAAAACAGTGAAGCAGATCTTGATAGTTTTCATGTATTGTTAAGCCCTTATCTATGGCCTCAAAGAGGCTTCCACATCCGGTTTCATCTCTGGGGAGCTCATGCAAAGCTTTATCCACTGTCACCCCTGATATGAATTGTAGCATATAAACCCGGCCGGGACAACGGTGATACGGAAGAACGGTTCACGCTGTATGAAAAATATGCATAAGCGCGAACCGTTCCTGTATTTTACTTATGAATGCGTACTTGCGTAGAAGGCTTCGATCTGTGCTTCCTCGTAGGACATCCCCTTCTCCTCGAACTGCCCTGTGAGGATCATGAGCTTCTTGTAATCCTCAGGGATTATCTTCTTGAACTTCGGCAGATAATCACTGAAATTGTCGAGGATATCCTTAGCCTTAAGAGAACCTGTGTAATTATAATGCTTCGTAAGCATTCCCTTTAATTCATTGCAGTCGTTTTTATTCTCAACAGGCTCCATGAGCACCAGATCCTTGTTAAGATTCCTGTAAAGTGTGTTGTGCTCATCAAGGACATATGCTACACCGCCGCTCATTCCTGCGGCAAAATTCTTACCGGTAGGACCGATGACGACCACCCGGCCTCCGGTCATGTATTCACAGCCGTGCTCTCCCACGCCCTCTACTACGGCATATGCGCCCGAGTTCCTGACAGCAAACCTCTCACCTGCCATACCCTCGAAATAGGCCTCTCCCGAGGTCGCGCCGTACAGCGCTACATTACCTATGATTATATTATTCTCGGCATCATAGCCTGCATTTTCCGGAGCGCGTACGATCACCTTGCCGCCCGATAGTCCCTTGCCGATGTAGTCGTTACTGTCACCGTACAGATTAAGTGTGAGTCCCTTCGGTATAAATGCACCGAAGCTCTGGCCTCCGTGTCCGTGGCAGTCAAGTACGATCGTATCTTCCTTAAGTCCTTCGGGCACCTGTCTTGTTATCTCGCTTCCGAGCAGAGTGCCGAAGGTCCTGTCCGTATTTGTAAGCGTGATCTTCTCGCGGCATTCCTTCCCCGATCCTATAGCATCCCTGACGGATTTCTTATTTAACAGACAGCTCTCATCCTTGGTCTTTTCAAGTTCAAAATCATATACCCTGGCAGGATCGAATACACGGGCATCCGATTCCTCATACTCAAGTATTCCTGAAATATCTATCTTCGCGGCATTGCCGCTTAGCCCGTCCTTACGTTTAAGGAGATCGGTGCGCCCCGCCATTTCGGATATCGTGCGGACTCCCAGCCTCGCCATATATTCCCTTAATTCCTGTGCGATAAAGCGCATGAAGTTCTCCACATATTCCGCTTTACCGGTAAAACGCTTGCGAAGCTCCGGGTTCTGTGTTGCCACACCGAAGGGGCAGGTGTCAAGATTACATACCCTCATCATCGCACAGCCGAGAGTTACAAGAGGTGCTGTTGCAAAGCCGAATTCCTCAGCTCCCAGAAGAGCTGCGATCGCCACATCCCTGCCGCTCATGAGCTTGCCGTCCGTCTCTATTACCACACGATCCCTGAGTCCGTTGCGTATAAGGGTCTTGTGGGTTTCTGCAAGTCCCAGTTCCCACGGAAGTCCCGCATTATGTATAGAACTTATCGGAGCCGCTCCGGTACCTCCGTCATAGCCCGAGATCAGGATGACCTGTGCACCTGCCTTGGCAACGCCGGCAGCTATTGTCCCCACTCCGGCTTCAGATACCAGCTTGACGCTGATACGTGCATTTTTATTTGAATTCTTAAGGTCGTAGATAAGCTGTGCCAGATCCTCGATCGAATAAATATCATGATGAGGCGGCGGTGATATAAGGCTTACACCGGGTGTTGAATGCCTGGTCCTGGCGATCCACGGATATACCTTTCCTGCAGGAAGATGACCGCCCTCACCGGGCTTGGCTCCCTGAGCCATCTTGATCTGGATCTCCTTTGCACTTACCAGGTATTTGCTTGTAACACCGAACCTTCCGCTGGCCACCTGCTTGATCGCAGAACTGCGGTTCTCCGAGCCGGATCCCGGATCTGAAGAGCCCGCCTTATTGCCTTCTCCTTTAAACATACCCGACGATTCCATACGCTCGTCACTCTCGCCGCCCTCGCCGCTGTTTGACTTTCCATGAAGCCGGTTCATTGCAACGGCAAGTGCCTCATGAGCCTCCTCAGATATGGAGCCGTAGGACATTGCACCTGTCTTAAACCTCGTAACGATGCTGTCGACGCTCTCTACCTCGGAAATATCTATTCCCTGTTCCGGATAATTAAAATCAATGATACTTCGTATATAACCGGTCCGTTCACTGTCCACCATTTCGGTATATTTCCTGAACTTGCCGTAATCGCCCTCCCTGGTGGCACTCTGGAGCATATGGATGGTCTGGGGATTGTATCTGTGCTGCTCGCCCTGCGAACGCATCTTGTGCCGTCCTATCGAATCGGGTGTCAGGTCGGCCTCTAGTCCCAGCGGATCGAATGCCTTGGAATGCTGCTCATCCGCTGCGGTTGCGATATCATCAAGTGTAATACCGCCTATTCTGCTGACCGTACCGGTGAAATATTTGTCTATTACCTTCTGCGATATACCGAGGCATTCGAAGATCTTGGAGCCCTGATAGGACTGTACTGTTGAGATTCCCATCTTCGAAGCTATCTTGACTATGCCCCCGAGAACCGCCCTGTCATAGTCATCAACTGCTGCGTAGTAATCCTTGTCAAGACTTCCTTCATCTATAAGCTCACCGATCACCGCATGGGCAAGGTACGGATTGACCGCACTCGCACCGTAGCCTAACAGCAGTGCGAAATGATGTACTTCCCTGGGCTCGCCGGATTCAAGTATCAGTGACATCGCCGTGCATTTCCTTGTATCAACAAGATGCTTGTGAACCGCCGCAACAGCAAGAAGCGAAGGTATCGCGACATGATTCTCATCAACACCCCTGTCGGATAGTATAAGTATATTGGCTCCTTCTCTGTACGCCTTGTCAACCTCTACGAAAAGATGATCGATAACACGTTTTATCGGTGTGCTCTTGTAATACAGTATGGATACCCTGGCCACCTTGAAGCCCGGTCTGTTCATCTTTTCGATCTTCAGAAGGTCAAGATCGGTAAGGATGGGGTTCTCTACCTTCAGCATATGACAGTTGTTAGCCTGCTCCTCGAGAAGATTACCGTTCTTGCCAAGATAGACTGTCGTTGAAGTTACTATCTTCTCCCTGGCAGCATCGATAGGCGGATTGGTAACCTGCGCAAACATCTGCTTGAAATAGTTAAATAACGGTTGATACTGTTTAGAGAGTACCGCGATCGGAGTATCAATTCCCATCGCGCCTATGTTTTCGGCACCCGTAAGTGCCATTGTCTCTATGCTTTCCCTGCATTCCTCGTAGGTATAGCCGAAGGCCTTCTTAAGCTGCTGCTTCTCTCTGTCCGTATAGGAAGTGACTTTGCAGTTGGGGATCTTCAGCTCATGAAGTGTGAGCAGATTGGAATCAAGCCATTCACCGTAGGGTTCTTTTCCGGCGTAGTATTCCTTAAGCTCTTCATCGGAGATTATCCTGCCTCTTACGGTATCGATAAGCAGCATTTTACCGGGATGCAGGCGTTCCTTCTTAAGGATGTGTTCCTCCGGTAATTCCAGAACTCCCACCTCTGATGAAAGTATCAGCCTGTCGTCATCCATTATGTAATATCTCGAGGGCCTCAGCCCGTTCCTGTCAAGGATCGCACCCATTACATCGCCATCCGAGAAGAGTATCGATGCCGGACCGTCCCAAGGCTCCATCATGGTTGCGTAATACTGATAGAAATCACGCACCCCCTGGGATATCGTATCGTTGTGCGCCCAGGGTTCGGGAACCATCATCATGGCGGCAAGCGGAAGGTCGATCCCGCTCATTGACAGGAATTCGAGTGTATTGTCAAACATTGCCGAATCAGAGCCCCACGCAGGGATAACGGGTATTACCTTGGTCATATCCTCTGAACTGAACATGCCGGTATACATTGTTTCCTCGCGGGCAAGCATCTTGTCAACGTTACCCTTAATTGTATTTATCTCTCCGTTATGTACCATCAGCCTGTTGGGATGCGCCTTTTCCCAGCTGGGCGTCGTATTGGTGGAGAAACGGGAGTGTACCATGGCTATCGCCGACTTGTACGAAGCATCATCCAAATCCGTAAAGAAGGTGCGGAGCTGACCTACAAGGAACATACCCTTATACACTATGGTACGGCAGGACAGTGAGCATACATAGGTATTGTCGGTACTCTGTTCGAATACGCGTCTTATAACGTACAGTTTTCTGTCGAAATCCTTATCTGTTTCCGATTCTTCGGGACGGCCTACGAATCCCTGATAAATAGCCGGCATACAGTCATGCGCCCGCTTGCCGAGGACCTTCTCATCCACTCTTACCTTACGCCATCCAAGGAACTCACAGCCCTCTTTCCTTACTATCACCTCAAACATCTTCATGGCTCGTTTCTTAAGGAGCTCATCAACAGGGAAGAAGAACATGCCCACTCCGTAACCGCGTTTCCCGGGAAGCTCCATGCCGAGCGCCCGGCATTCCTTTACAAAGAAATCATGCGGAATGCGTGTAAGTATGCCCACACCGTCGCCTGTCTCACCAAGCGCGTCCTTTCCGGCGCGATGTTCAAGATGCTCCACGATCTTAAGCGCATCCGATACCACGGCATGATCGTCCTTACCGCTTATATTTACGAT
>JAILNV010000162.1 GCA_024691125.1 Lachnospiraceae bacterium
AACGTTCTGAACATTGGGCGCAAGATAGAACTTTAATCCTTCGGCGCCTCCGGGAAGTGTAATGGAGTGTATGGCAAGGACAACGATCAGCACAAGAAGTCCCGTCATCATGACTTTCGTTACTTTCTCAAGACCGTTCTGGACACCGAGTGTAAGAACACCGAATCCAAGGACCACGGTGATCACCATAAACAGGCCCATTTCAGACGGGCTTCCGAGCATACTGCCGAATACATCTCCCGCGGTACCCGATGCAACCGAATCAAACTTTCCCGTTATGAACTTCCATGCATAAGAAAGCATCCATCCCGAAACAGTAGTGTAATACATCATCAGAAGATAACACCCTGCTATACAGAACCAGCCGTGAACATGCCACTTGCCGCCCTCCTTCTCAAGAGTCTTATAAGACAGTACGGCACTCTTTCTGCTGGCACGTCCTACCGACAGTTCCATAGTCATAACTGGAATACCCATTATCACAAGAAACAAGAGGTAAAACAGCACGAAGATCGCTCCGCCGTACTTTCCGGCCATATACGGAAACTTCCATACATTTCCGATACCTATCGCACATCCTGCGCTTACAAGGATGAATCCAATTCTTGATCCGAATTTTGCTCTTTCCATTTTAAGATCCTCTCTGCATATTATTGTTTGTTTTTACCGAGATTGAATACAAATTCGTTTTTGTATCCTTCTTTTTTTATTTCCCTTGCTTTACCAACAGCCATACAGTTGCCGGATGCCAAAAGCGAATTACATTTTGAAAGCAGATGTACCGCTAAAAGATAATCGGCTCCCCGGAGATACCCGCCGTTGTGTTCCTGTCTTTTTCTGTACATTTGCGCGAGCATTTCGTTTGGCAAAGTGGTATATCTTTCCTGATCGGTCATATAAACCCTTTCCTTGAAACGATCTTTGAAATATTCATAATAACCCGCGTCTTCCGTTGCGATGAATATGTATTCGAGATTCCATTTCTCCAAAAGTTCGTCTATTTTATCCCCCAGCATTTCCTTTGATGCATGAACAGCATGGTTTGCCAGGTGGGTACCTACATAATCGGTTCCCCTCGCTATAACTCCCAAAGTCTTATCAGGATATGGAAGAAACTCCTTTTCTTTTAATTCAAGATACTTTGATATACGATCATTATATACACCATCCGGCCATGTAAGCTCAGTATCCTTACTGTATCTATCCATAAGAGTCTGCATTATCCGGGCATTGTATATAACCGGAGGAAAAAACACATTCCTGCTCTCCATCACATCGGATACAGAGTATCCTTCGGGCTGGTTGAAGAATTTACCCCATATCTCATCACCCCTACCGTCCTGATACAGATTTATCGATCCAACCTCGTTTTTTATTCTCATTATGGGGATAAACCCTTTCTTCTTTGCATAGCGGGCAAGGCAGATAGCCTTGTCATATATGGCAAACAACCCAAGGTTACTGTACAGGGCATCCACAATGAAGAAATTCTTATCAGGATTATCTGGCCCGAGTTCCTTTTTTGTGGCGAACAGAAAAGTAAATCCCAAAACCTCATCATATGACATGATATTATTCTCATATCTGTCCATTGGCTCTTCGCATGGTAAACCTTTTGTTACGTGAAGAAATTTCCTTCCTGAGGTAACTGATTCGTAAAAATCACTCAGCAGTTCATCCTGCCATAAACATTCTATCCCCTCCAGATCCGGAAGATCTTCAATGACATACTTCCAGTTCTCTCCTACGAGAACCAGCGTTTTTCCTTTCCATTTGTAAAGCGCATCTCTGATTAGTTCCACCGAATGCTCATTGCAGTCATGAAGAAACAGTACTTCATATCTGTCAATAAACTCGGTATCAATTAACCCATTATGATCCCGAGTGGATACATATGTGCAGGCAAATTCTCCGAGAGCCGCCACATCAATCCCGTTTTTGTCAACAACCAGCGCTTGACCATACTGTGCTATGACACCGGTCGCCTCAGTAAACATGTCAACAGATAACGGCACACGTATCATATCAAGTTCGGATGCGTGAACACTTTTAATCTCATCAAGTTTATCGTTTTCGATTACGATCATCTTCGCTCTTTCTTACACGGCAAGACCGACAGTTTCCTTAAGATGATAATGCTTTTTCTTGCGAATGACAAGAAAAGCAGATAATATGGTTATAATTCACAAACACCGGCGGAGGAACATCAGATGGGAACATTTGCAACGCTTGAAGAAGCACAGGAACACTTTAAGAATGACAGATTTGCTACAAATGCGGGAATGACCGTTGACGAGATCGGTGAAGACTGCAGCACCTGCAGCGTTATACTTAACGATGATCACAAGAACGCGTACGGCGGGATCATGGGCGGCGTCATCTTCACTCTTGCAGACCTTGCATTTGCCGTATGTGCCAACAATATTCACAAGTTGTCTGTAGCCCAGAATGTCAGCATCAACTACCTGTCTGCTCCCAAGGGAACAAAACTTACGGCAAAAGCAAAGTGCTTAAAAAGCGGCAAGACAACTTCCGTCATAAACGTTTATGTTTCAGACGACACCGGACGTGATGTTGCCCTGTTTACCGGCACTGCGTTCAAATTATGAAAGATCCATGACACACATCACCTTCACGTAATCCTCAGTTTTATCACGCATGATCTCAAAGCCTTTGTATATCTCATCAAGCTTGAATCTTTGTGTGATAAGTTTCTCGGGGTGAATGCTTCCGGATTCAAGACGAGAAAGCACATAATGCCAGTCATCATCCGTAGCATCCGCTCCAAGGAACGATGAGTTCCACGTCCCGGTAACCCTGAGCTGATTGCGAAGTATCTTCCAGTAAACATTCTTCTCAAATGTCATATCCGAATGGGGATTTCCGACAAAACAAACGGAACCGGCAGGAGCCGCACAATCAACGGCAAGTCTTGCCACCTCATTACTCCCGACACATTCAAAGAAAACATCCGCACCGTTTTCTTTTGTATGTTCCATGATAAAATCGTGGGCATTTTCCTTACCGCTGTCGCAATAGTTATTCCCGCTTATCCCAAGATCCAGCATCGTCTTTTTCTGAAATTCTTTATTGCCGATAACAAGCAGATTCTTGTATCCCTTTTCAAGCAGGAACATTACAAGAAGCGTTCCTATCGTTCCGAGTCCGCATACTGCTATACAACTGTCAGTCGAAATCTCCTGATGATCAAATATCCTTCTTATCGCATGAACTGCAACAGCCATAGGCTCAAGCATAGCCACCGCTTCATACGAAACATTTGAGGGAAGCTCAATGAGATTCCAAACCGGGACCGTAACAAACTGTGCAAACCCTCCGTCTCGGCGCGATCCTAGGTAACTGTAACTGCGGCACATCTCATACTGCCTGTTTCGACATGGTCCGCAGCATCCGCAAGGTATCAGAGGAAACACTCCGACTCTCTTTCCCGTAAGATCCGACGATACTCCCTCGCCAACTTTCTCCACGATCCCTGCAAATTCATGCCCTATGATAAGGGGCATGTTATGCGCTCCGTCCCTATATGCCCTGGGAATATCGGACCCGCAAATGCCCGCTGCCATGACTCGAACAAGAGCCTCGCCTTTCTTAGGCTCAGAAGTCTCAACTTCCTTATATTCAAGTTTTCCGATGTCTTCCAAAACCAATGCTTTCAATTTTCTACCCTATATCCTGAACAAACCTGTCCAAATCTTTCCTTGTCGTAACCTTATAGTTGTTTTCATCTCCCGGTATCATCGCTACCTTAAGGCCGGCCAAAACCGCCGGCTCCGTTGATCCGTTTATCTTCATTATCTCATCTGGAAGAAGCCGGAGATTTGACTCAAGATATCTTCCAAGCCTGTAAACTTCAGGTGCCTGCCCCGCATATATACAGCTTCGGTCAAGCAGTCTGTCCACACTTTTGCCGCTCTCGCTGTAATATACCGTATCCTTCATCGGAAGTATCGGCATCACGCCATCATACCCTTCAAGCGCATTAAGGCAAGTCTTAACATACTCCGCGGTAAGATTCGGTCTTGCGGCATCGTGTATTATCACAACCGGATCAATACCAGAATCCTTTGATCTGACATAAGAATCTATATCCCTTAATCCGTTTAATATAGACAACTGCCTTGTTTCTCCGGGATTCGAAAATCCCCTGATCGCATTTGTATCTATCCCGGTCAGTTCACAATCTTTTACAATCTCATCCTTCCATTCATCCGCCGCTACAATCCAAACACCGTCAATGTCAGGGTGTTTTATAAACATATCAAGGCAGAATGTGATGAGCATCCTGCCTTTTACTTTTATGTACTGCTTGGGAGTATCACCCCCGATTCTCTTTCCGGTACCGCCGGACAATACAAGTGCTATATTCATATCAAACCCTGTCAGATCTCGGACAATATCTTATCAACAACTTCTCTTATAACGCCTTCGCCGCCCTTTGCCTTTGTGATATAGTCGGCGGCATCCTTAGCGCACTTCTGTGCATCGGCAGGAGCACATCCCA
>JAILNV010000150.1 GCA_024691125.1 Lachnospiraceae bacterium
ACGCCCCGCATATCGAATCATAATCCTCCCAGGCGTATGTCGTAAGAGACAGATAAATGATCGAATGAAGCAGCTCCAGCTGTTCTTTGGAAACATCATCCTTTACCATCTCAAGGAACGATCCTTCCATATCCTCCCAGTGATTCGACTCTATTTCCAGGCTCACATCCTGTTCTTCAATCTTAAGCTCGAAACGCTTAAGGTTGAACTGATCATAATTCCCTGCAATCGAATAATAGAGCTTAACCCAATCATAGGCCGGATCACCATATAATTCAGTGGTTCCGAAATACCCTCGGGGGTCTATCACAACAGGCGTGGTTCCGTTACGTAGCATTATATTACTGAAGGTGCAGTCACCATGCAGGAAGCAGAAGCTGTCAGGATAATATTTCATTATCATATCCTCCAGCTCTTCACGCATATAGAAAACATTCTTACAGTTTCTTCCGTTTATCATTATGAATTCATCCCTCGCAAACGGAACCAGATCTTTAACCTTTTCCAGGCGGTTAAAGGTCTTATAAATATAAGCCTCCCTGTAGCTGTTTTCATCAGAAGGGCAAGTCCCAAGTGAGTGAATCTCCCTGATACAGTTTACTATCTGCTCTAATATCTTTTCTTTATCCTCTGCGGAAAGAGAGTATTCATATACGTTTTTCCCGTCAATCCTCTCCATTATCAGAGGATCTGTTTCATAAATAACCGGTATATTAACAAAGCCCTTTTCCTTAACCCTGTCATACCATGCTTTTTCCCTTACAGCCAGTCCCCTTCCCTGGGCATCTATACCTTCTTTTATTATCCTATCACCCTTTACTGTAATTCTGTTGAAAGGTCGGCATCGGCTGACCTGATGCTTCTTATACTCTTCGTACAAACCATATTCTTTGGTTTTATACAGCGGTAGTTCTTCAAACACCTTTCCCCTCTCACTCAGCCACCGCACGAATTCTCCTTCTTCCGGAACGCCTTCAAGTTCTTTCTTATCCTTAAAAATAAAGTGACCGGCCACACCGTGTTCTTCACTGGGAGACTCCTCAAAAACTCCGTCCGCATACTGCCATCTGCATCTGAAATCCTTGGATATTCCTATATAGTTTATGTTTCCGTCCGGCATCTGATATTCATTAGGAAGTATCAGATCACTCCATATTAGCATAGAGGGTTCTTCTTCGGGCATAAGTTCTAAAGCCCTATCAATCCCCGCACACGTCCCCTTTCTGTCTCTGGCATCCACAAGCTCATATTCAACATCAGCAAAGGCTTTAAGATATCTTTCAAGCACATCAAACTTATAATCCCCTATTATCAAAAACCTGCATTCAGGGAACTTCCTGAACAGATGGAACAGCATAGGCAAATTGTCAATCGGCACAAGTGCCTTGGGCTTGTTGTACGTAAGCCTCCCCATCCTTGTTCCCTTGCCCCCAGCCTGAACTATTATATTGGCTATCTCATTCCTCATACTCTTTACACTACCTTCCTCTATTTCCTTACATGCTCAAACAGGACAGATATCAGCTCGTCTGACTCACCCGGCAGATACTGGTAGTAATACATCTCTTTTCTGTCTGTAAGTAAGTGGATACTATCCCATTTAACATCACCCGGGTTAAGCACTATTCCTCTTTCAGGCATCTCATAACAATACAGTGTCGAGAGATTGGACTCTGTTTCCGCAAGCAGGTCACAGGCTCCGCTGCGAAGCGCTATTATCTGCGCAAAATACGGCGATATTCTCGCTAGCTCCATGATCGTCGATGACAGAGGTTTAGTACCCTCTACCACATATTCGTATTTAAACCCGTTATAATTAGTATATACCGTGTACCCTTCATCCAAGTATCTTTCTACAAGAGATTTCCAGAATGCTTTGGGAATGCTCTGCATTGACTGTGCTGTCGGTAGCAAGAGTATCGCTTTCCCAAACATATCTGAAAGCTCTGTATCCTGATCATCTTCAAGCTGCAGCATTTTTGATGGCATATAATTACCGTTTACACCAAGCCATCGCAGTCTGGTATCTGCCATGGAGATTCCCTCCGGATACTGAACAAACAAAAATCTATTGTCTTTATATACCAAATCCGCCCTGGAATGCGCATATATGATATGATTCTGATTCCATAAACGCATAACTATCATATATGTCCTCAGCAATGTCATCTCTTCGTTAGATAAGGCAATGGTTCCTCCAACATCAGGAAATAGCATCACCATTTCATTCTGAAATTCTTTCACAACGTAATAAACGCTATTGCAGTTATGTTCCTGAAGGTATGCAGAAGCAAACACAGCGATCCATATAGTATCACCCAAATGCTCCGGACATACTATGAGATCCGCACCCTCCGGTCTTGCTTCCATCAGCTGTTTATATAGCTGTTCCCCCTTCTCCAGCCTTTCCGTTATATTGTTTATTGCATCTCTCCATTCTTCCATTATGCTCCATTACCGTATTCCTTCAAAATATGCCTCCTCATCAGGACTGATCCCGGACACCTTATGAATCAATATCTTCAATTATCAGCCCTATTATTTCGTCTTCGCGTTGTGCATTATATTTGATAGGATATATTCCATCCATTCTACCCAGATCTCTTACATCATCCCCTATAGATCCATACTCAACCCTTAACGGACCTTCCTCACTTCCGCCAAGATGAATAACCGTCATCCTTGCATCTGTTTTGGTCACAAGATCCGTAAAGCCGCTTCTGACCGCAACAACGTGCTTAAAAAAAGAGGCGTTCACGATCAATTCCTTTGTGTTCAAGAGCAACTCAGTACTGCCGCTAATAACCATATCGTAATTTAATCCGCCCGAATTGCAGTACAACTTGTAACCTTTTTCATTAAGCTTTTTGACCAACTTTTCCCAAAACGATTCAGGAATTCCTTTATTGGTAAAAGCTGCCGGTGCTATCAACACTGCATTATTGTATATCCCCTGATTCTCCCAGGGAATATCATTCTCAGAAACAACAATCTCACACGTGGGTGAATCATCCGGCAGATCAAGGATCCTTCTTTCCCATACGCTTTTTAATGGTATCTCTCCAAATCCAGGCGGAATATGGTAAAAGCATCCTGGCATACTCCATTCAATGTCACAGGGGATATGACCGTAGCGAATTCCGTTCTCATAAAACTTCCTGCTTATTGTGAAATAATACCTAAGACATATCATTTGATAATCTTCCAATTCAAGCACTCCATCCACACCCTCAAAGCATTCAGCCGCCTGTGCCTGTCTTCGTTTAGCACAAATAAGCAGATGATTGATATTATGTACCTTTTTATAAGCAGACGAAAGTGTTGCAATAAATATAGTATCTCCAAGATTAGCAGGTGATACTATCATTTCTGTCCCGGCCTTCTCTCCTATGCTTTTTACACATATTTCATATATTTCTTTTCCAAGTATGTAATAATTACATAAGTCGTCAATCAATTTTAGCTTTTCATTAACATCCATTTTCAATACCTCCGTTTCTTGATTGGCAATCTTCCAATAGGTTACTTCATACTTATCTAACCTCCCAGCCTTCCATCTGTCTTGTGGCGGAACTGAAGCTTACTCCTATCTTATAAAGCTTCCTTGCATCAGCAGCATAAATATCCGCATAATGCTTCTCCTCAATCTGCTTTAATGCATTCTCAGTACTATCATCGCGCTTGAATTCAAAAATATATATGTATTGTCTGGTTTCCAGAACACAGTCAATCCTTCCCACGCTTGTATGAAGTTCACACCTTGCGTATTGTCCCAGCAGGGTCATCGTAATAAAAATTACCGTCTGAAAATCATGCTCAAAAGGATCCTTTTCAGCTGTATACGGAATGCTTGCAAACAATGCACGAAATACATCCCTTATATTGTCTAACTCACCAAGCTCACAATGTCTCTTCAGTGTAAGAATATCCTTACCTGTACCAGCACCTACTCCTTCAACGTACATCGGCATCAAACATTCAAGAAATCCGTACTTAACCTCTTCGTTAGGAAATGTCAGAGTATATGATCTATCTTCAGGATCATAATCCTGCAGAGTCAGGTATCCGCTTTGGTAAAGCAGCGGAACGGGATCAGGATTGTCATCCCTGTAATCCTTAAGCATCTGCTTTGTTGCGTAAAGATTTCCGTCAGTAAACTTCTGCACATCAAAATGAATGTCCTTCAAACGCTTAACAAGAAAAGTAGGTGTTCCGGTCTCAAACCAATATGAATCATATTCCCTGTCTGCAAAAGCACATAATATACTGTATGGATTGTAAACGCCCTCCCCTTTTTGATGAAAATGATATCCGTCATATGTCCGCCTCAGTCTCTCAAGACACTCCTGTACCGTAAGATCATGCTCCAATGCCAGTGCCTCTATCTCCGGCATGAATTTTCCTTTCATCTCATCTTCCGTGATACCGCATATCCCAGCATAATCCGCAGTCATAGAAATATCTCTCAGTTGGTTAAGATCGCTGAATATGCTTACTTTACTGAATTTGGTAACTCCGGTTATAAATACGAACTGTATATAAGCATCTTCGCTTTTAAGATTACTGAAAAAGCCTTTAAACACTGCTTTATTGTGTTCTATAAGATCCTTATTATCCATCGTATCCAGTAATGCCTTATCATATTCATCAACCAGAACCACACAGCGTTTCCCTGTCTGTTCAAAAGCTGCTCTTATAACGCCCTTAAATCGAACGGCCAGAGAAAGCTTCCCGTCTGATGTAACCCCATACTTTTTTTCCCATCCTGTCAGATGATCATCCAGAATTCCTTCCAGCGCTGTGTTCTGATTATAATCATCCCGATTAAAGTCCATATATAACACAGGATGCGGCTCCCAGGCTTGTTCATTATCCTTTTCAAGCTCCTCTATCTTAAGACCATTAAACAGTTCCTTCCTGCCTTCCCAGTAAGCCTTAAGAGTCGAAAGAAACAGGCTCTTACCGAAACGGCGAGGTCTGCTAAGAAAACACGGATTCCCTGTATGCACAAGCCTGTGAATATATTCAGTTTTATCAACAATTATATAGTCCTCAGTTACTATCTTTTCAAAATCCTGAATTCCAACAGGCAGCTTCCTTAGCTTCGTTTCCATCCTGCACTCCTTTACCACAGATAAAACACCCCCAAGACCTATGGCTTAAGAATACCATAAATCATGGGGGTTTACAAACTTCTATCTCTAATCTACCGATCGTATTTTTCGCTGTTTTGGATTCATCCAATACATATATTTATAAAATATGTCCCTTACAAGCAAGCTTGACGGTCCATATTTTAAAATATATGTGCTGT
>JAILNV010000153.1 GCA_024691125.1 Lachnospiraceae bacterium
CCTTTTCCGCTGTATTCCTTATTTTATTGGTTTTGCGCCTGCTTTTTCCTGAAGCTTTTCAACTGCCTGCTTGAATTTGCTCTTAGGCTTTTCCTCAACCTTGGCGTTGCCGCCTCTAAGACCCTTTACATCCACCATGTATATACCGCTTACGGATGCCTTGACCTCCTTTTTTACAGGAACAAGATCAAAGATCTTATCGTCACATATTAAGGACATTACCTGAGGCCCTATCTTTGCCTTTACTATCGGAAGCTTGCGTCCTCTTAAAATCTTAGGAGTCTGTTCCAGAACTATTGCGGGCAATCCGGCATCTTTCAGCTTCATCCTTTTTTTGTCGATGATCAGCATGGAGTAGGTCTGCTTGGTGGCAGCTATCTGCGCTTCCTGCTCGGCCTGTCTTTTCTGAGCCTTCTTACCTAAGAAATACAGGGCAACGATCACGCCTATCAGCAGGACGGCAACTACGATCAATGTAATTGTAGCCGATGACAAATCCTCACCTCCTTTGGACATTTATTAACAAGAATCTAATTCTCGCATCTTCTGTTAATCAGACTTTAATATTCTATCATATAGATTATCATATATGCAAGAATGATGAGTGCATTTTGGCTTACGTTTTGTCTATGATATGTGAAAATAAACAATGATGTACGAAAAACCTTTAAATTAGGGTATTTGTGTGTTATAACATTGTACGAAGTCTGTTGACAAGAGTGTGAAAAATGCAAACAGCAATTATATAAGAAAGAGGAGTATTATGAAAAAAATAACGATAACAGGTTTTTTATTGGCTTTATGCCTTGGATTGGCGGGTTGTAACGGTACTGATGCCACAGCGGGAAAGGATGCAGCAGAGGCAGTTTCGTCTGCAGCGAAAAGTATATGGGACAGTATAGAACCCGAAAAGTATGTAACGCTCGGTAATTACAAGGGACTCGAAGTTACAAGACTTTCAACGGCAGTCAGTGAAGAGGATATACAGGCGCAGCTGATGGACAGTGTCGAATCCTTTCTTACAGCAGAAGAGATCACGGACAGAGATATTATAAAGGATGGAGACATAGTAAATATCAATTTTGTCGGAAAAAGAGACGGAGTGACTTTTGAAGGAGGAACAGCGGAGGACTTTGACTTAACAATAGGTTCGGGGATGTTCATCCCGGGTTTTGAGGAAGGACTGGTTGGTAAGAAGGTCGGAGATAAGACAGAGCTTAATCTTACTTTTCCCGATCATTATCCCAATGATGAAAGCCTTCAGGGACAGCCGGTTGTATTCGAGGTGACGATCAATTCGATCAAGGAAAAGCCTGAGGTAACGGATGAAGCAGTAAAAAAGGCAACCGATGGAGCGTTCAAATCAGTAGAAGCATACAAAAAATCAATTAAAGAAGAGCTTGAGAAAAATGCCGTGGAATATGCCGACAGTGCTATGTACATAGATCTGTGGCAGCAGGTGCTTGACTCTTCGGAATTGAAGACAGATCCTCCGAAAGAACTTATTGACATAAAGAATGAAACTATCAGAAAGAATGCAGAATCTTTTGCTCAGTCCTACGGGTTGGACTGGGACGGGTATCTGAACCAGGTTATGGGTATGACTCAGGAGGAGTTCGAGAAACAGGCAGCGGACTATGCAAGGGATGGAGCGAAGGAAAGCCTTGTTCTGATGGCTCTTGCCAAGGCTGAGAACATAGATGTAACGCCTGAAGAGATCAGTAAGGCAACAAAGGAATATGTGGAAATGTATAATTACGAATCGGTACAGGATTTCATGGAGTCGATAAATATGGATGATTTCAAGGAGTACATTCTCATGTCCAAGGTTAAGGAATTCCTGGCAGATCAGGCAGTGATCAAAACAGAAGATTAACAGCTTTTAATGCGGAGTGTGAAGCAAAGAGCAGATAAATACAGATAAAAGAAAAGGCGGTGGCATAATGGAGTTAACAGAAATTAAGGAATTATACAGAAACAGAGAGCAGTATTATGATAAAAAAGTTACGGTCGGAGGATGGGTGAGAAGTATTCGTGACAGCAAGACCTTCGGGTTTATAGTGATGAATGACGGAACTTTCTTTGAGCCTCTGCAGATAGTATATGGAGACAAGCTTGAAAATTTTGATGAGATAAACAGGATTAATGTTGGAGCAGCTCTTATAGTAACAGGAACTCTGGTTGAAACACCACAGGCCAAACAGCCTTTTGAGATACAGGCTGATAAGGTTGTGATAGAGGGTGCATCCACACCTGATTATCCTTTGCAGAAAAAAAGACATACAATGGAGTATTTAAGGACCATAACTCACTTAAGAGCAAGGACCAATACCTTTCAGGCAGTATTCCGCGTGCGTTCACTGGCAGCTTACGCCATTCATAAGTTTTTCCAGGAGAGAGGTTTTGTATATGTACATACACCGCTCATTACAGGCAGTGACTGTGAAGGTGCAGGTGAAATGTTCAGAGTTACCACTCTTGATATGAATGAACCCCCTAAAACTGAGGATGGAGCAGTTGATTATACTCAGGATTTCTTCGGCAAGGAAACCAATCTTACGGTGAGTGGCCAGCTAAACGGTGAAACCTATGCAATGGCTTTTAAGAATATTTATACCTTTGGTCCGACTTTCAGGGCAGAGAATTCCAATACAACAAGGCATGCGGCTGAGTTCTGGATGATCGAGCCTGAAATGGCATTTGCCGATTTAAAGGATGATATGATCCTAGCAGAGAGTATGATCAAGTATATTATTAACTATGTACTTGAAAATGCTCCTGAGGAAATGAAGTTTTTTGATCAGTTTGTAGATAAAGAGCTTATAAACAGATTAAAACATGTAGTGAGTTCGGAATTCGGACATGTAACCTATACGGATGCTATCAAGATTCTTGAAAAACACAATGATGAGTTCGAGTATAAGGTATTCTGGGGTTGTGATCTTCAGACAGAGCATGAAAGATACTTAACTGAGAAGGAATTTAAGCGTCCTGTATTTGTTACCGATTACCCTAAGGAAATAAAGGCTTTCTATATGAAGCTTAATGAGGATGGTAAGACGGTAGCGGCTATGGACTGTCTGGTTCCGGGTATCGGTGAGATAATCGGAGGAAGCCAGAGGGAAGATGACTACGATAAGCTGCTTGCAAGAATGGAGGAGCTGGGACTTAAGAAGGAAGATTACGATTTCTACCTTGATCTTCGTAAATACGGTTCCGCGCGCCATGCCGGCTTTGGTCTTGGCTTTGAAAGATGTGTTATGTACCTTACGGGAATCGGAAATATAAGGGATGTCATTCCTTTCCCGAGGACAGTTAATAATTGTGATCTGTGATTCTTTTGTGAACTTGTTAACATAATTATTTACAAAGAAGTTACAATCGTGTTAAAATATTATCAGATAATTATGCGTAAAGTCGAAGATTACGCTTTATATGCATAGGTATGAGGGATCCTGTGTATATATTTGGGCAGTATATTTAATTAAGTCGCTATTCGGCATAAGGGGTAAGTTTATGAAGAAACGGATGATCATGCTTGTCATGGCTTCGGTTCTTACGGTAACACCGGCTATGAACGTAGCCGCAACCACAAAGAAAGAAGCTCAGGCACAGAAGAAGGCAGCACAGGAGAGCCTGGATGCCGTAAACAGTAATATAGAGAATATAGAAGAGAACAGAGAGGCCGTAGAGGAGGAAATAGTTGAGATAGATGCTCAACTGGTTGACCTCCTTCTTACGGTTGATTTAATTTCAGGGGATATTGAGCTTAAACAGTCAGCAATAGATGATGCACAGGCTGAATATGATGAGGCCAAAGGAAAAGAAGAACAGCAATACGAATCCATGAAAAGACGTATTAAGTTCATGTATGAGAAGGGAGATAAGAAATATGTTGAAATGTTCCTTCAGTCACAGAGTCTTGCGGAATTGGTAAATAAAACCGATTATGTTGAGCTTCTGTATGAATATGACAGGGAGATGTTACTGACTTATCAGCATACCAAGGAGCAGGAGGCACAACTAAAGGAAAAGCTCGAAAATGAAAAAGAAGAACTCGTTGAAATGCAGAATGAGTATATTGACGAGAGCAAGGAACTTCAGAATCTTATAGATGAAAAAAAGAGCACACTTGATAATTTTGATGAACAGTTAAGTGCTGCTAAGAAGAAGGCTAATGAATACGAGGTTCAGATAAAGCAACAGACCGCGGTTCTTAAACAGATAGAGGCCGACGAAGCAAGAAAGAAAGCAGAGGAAGAAGCAAGAAAGAAGGCAGAAGCCGAGGCTAAAAAGAAGGCGGAGGCAGAAGCCAAGAAGAAAGCAGAAGAAGAAGCAAAAAAGAAGTCTGAAGAGGATAAGAAGAAGCTGGAAGAAGAGTCAGAACAGAAGAATACAGAAGAACAGGAAAACAAGGAACAGGAGAACAAAGAACAGGCAGAAACAGCAGAAAACAGTGATAATAAAGACCAGGATACAGATAATAAGGAATCATCGGAATCTCAGGAGAAGAAGAGTGAGGAAAGCAGTTCTCAAAAGCCGACAGGTGCTTCTCCGGGAAATGCAGCAAAGGGTCAGGAAATTGCTAATTTTGCCTGCAATTATGTGGGAAATCCGTATGTTGCAGGTGGAACTTCTCTGACAGAGGGTGCTGACTGTTCGGGCTTTACATCAGCAGTATTCAGCAAATTCGGATATTCTTTACCAAGGAGCAGCTATTCACAGTCTACCGTAGGAAGAGAGGTCAGTTATTCGGAAGCTCAGCCCGGTGATATCATTTACTACGGAGGACATGTGGGTATATATATCGGTGGAGGAAAGATAGTACATGCAAGTACTCCTGCTTCGGGAATAAAGATAAGCAATGCACTGTACAGGTCGATAGTGACTGTAAGAAGAATAGTGTAGAAGAAAAGACCGGTATTTCCAATCGATTATTGGATACCGGCCTTTTTTATTTATTGAATTTTTCTTATGTAGTGGCTGTACATTTCCTTCCACAATTCAGGATGGAAGAGCATAAGCAATGGGAATAACTCGAGACGGCCTGCTATCATGTCAAACATAAGAATATATTTACTGAACATTGAGAAATGGCTGAAATTCTGTGTAGGACCCACCGTAGAAAGACCGGGTCCTATATTATTCATTGTGGCGGCAACTGCCGTAAAGTTCGTAACGAGATCCTTTCCGTCAATAGCTATAAGAAGAATAGAAACCGAAAAGATAAGTATGAAAGTTATAAAAAATACATTGGTTGCACGCAATACTTCATGTTCGACTGGTTTATCGTCCATTTTGAGCTTTTTAATGCTTTTAGGATGAATATATGAGGTCATTTCTTTAATTATTGTTTTTCGCAGTATTATAAGTCTTGAAACCTTGATACCGCCTCCTGTGGAACCGGCACAGGCACCTATGAACATAAGGAATACAAGTACAGTCTGGCATACAGCCGGCCATTTGTCGAAATCGGCTGTGGAAAATCCTGTTGTTGTGATGATGGATGCAACCTGAAAAGCAGTATCCCTTAAAGCATCGGCCGCATATTGGTAGTTTCCGACGATTCTTGTGAAAATAATAGCAATTGCAATAAGGATAATGGCAAAATAGTGTACAACCTCCTCCATCGTAAAGGCCTTTTTAAACTGCTTGAAAAGAAGGAGATAATAGGCATTGAAGTTAACTCCGAAAAGTATCATGAATATTGTAACAACCCATTGAATATAAGGGGAGTAACTTGTCAGTGAGTCATTCTTTACTCCGAAACCACCTGTTCCGGCAGTTGCAGTTGCGGTATTAATTGCTTCAAACAAAGGCATTTTTCCCAATGCAAGAAAGATTATCTCAATTATTGTAAGTACAAAATAGATAATATAAAGAATGCGTGCCGTCGAACGGATCTTGGGAACCAGCTTACCGACTGATGGTCCGGGGCTTTCCGCTTTCATTATATTAATCTGTGAACCGCCGCCTATAGGAATGATAGCAAGAAGAAAAACAAGAACGCCCATTCCGCCGATCCAATGTGTGAAGCAGCGCCAAAAGGTTATTGATTTGCTTAAGGATTCAACCTCTGACAGGATACTTGCCCCTGTTGTGGTAAAACCGGATATTGTTTCGAACAGGGCATCGGTAATTGACGGAATGGAATCACTTAAATAGAACGGAAGACAACCGAAAAAACTCAGCAGTATCCAGCTTAAAGAGGTTATTATACATCCTTCCTTAAGGTAAAATACATTGGAAGAAGGTTTAACAAGCGTCATTCCGAAACCAAGAAGTCCGCACATTGCGGCTACAATAAGAAAATATATGCCATTTCTGTCAAAATATATAAGTGCAACTACACATGGAAGGAGTAAAAGAGCCGACTCTATCTTCAACACCTGTCCCAATGTGTAGCGAACCACTGAACTATTCATTTAAATGCTCCTTAAGGGAACAGGTACAAGACCTATTCCAGTATATCCTGTATTGTATTAAAGCCCGTATGGGTGGTTACTATCATTACGGAATCTCCAACCATAAGACTGTCTGAACCGCTGGGCATGAATATCTTACCGCTCCTGTTTATAAGGGCTATGATGAGACTCTTCTTAAGAGGAAGATTGGCAAGCGTCTGCCCGGTTGCTGCGGATTCCTTATCGATTAAGAATTCAATTGCTTCAACACGGTGATCGTACATATGATAAAGAGCTTCGATATTTGAATTCATAGAAGCCCTCTTGGCTCTTACATATGCTATTATGGCCTCACTGGTAATGTATCTCGGATAAACAATGCTTCCGAGATCCAGCTTGCTGATCACACCGCGGAAGTTGATCCGGTTTATTTTGGTTATTACCTTAGCGCCTGACACCTGCTTGGCATAAAGAGTAAGGATTATGTTTTCTTCATCAATTCCGGTTAAGGGAATGAAGGCCTGAGCGGTAGCTATCCCTTCTTCCTTGAGAAGTTCTTCATTGGTACCGTCTCCGTTTATTATTATGGCCTTGGGAAGAAGAAGACTCAATTCTTCGCAGCGGTTCTTGTTAGTCTCGATTATCTTAACGGACATTCCCATATTCAGAAGCATATTTGACAGATAATAAGCGGCTTTACCGCCTCCGATTATCATTACTTCTTTAATCTTGCTGGATTTAACTCCTATTTGGGTAAAGAAATCCTTAACCTGTTTTCTAGGTGTGACAAATGATATAATATCACCGCTTAGGATGCGGTCATTACCTGATGGGATAAAGACTTTATCATCGCGCTCTATTGCGCATATAAGTATTTTGGTTTTGATCACACCTGAGAGCTCAGATATACGGACTCCGTTCAGCTTGCTGTCCTCGTAGATCTTGAACTTGATAAGCTCGGCCTGTCCGTGGGCGAATGAACTGACTTCGAGAGCCGAAGGCAGATAAAGAATACGGGATATTTCCTTGGCTACCTCGAACTCGGGATTTATGATCATTGCAAGTCCCAGCTGATCGGTAAGATACTGAACTTCCTTATTATACTCGGGAGTCCTTACCCTTGCTATGGTTGCACAGTTACCAACCTGTTTTGCAACTGTACAGCACAGAAGATTAAGTTCATCCGAATTGGTGACCGCGATCATAAGGTCGGAGTTTTTAATACCGGCTTCCTCCTGAGTAGTAAAGCTGGCACCGTTTCCTTCAATTCCCATTACATCAAAGGTATTGGTCAGTGATTCCAGCTTCTGCGGATTCTTGTCTATTATGGTTATATCATTTCCTTCGTTGCTAAGAATCTCCACAAGAGTGGATCCGACCTTGCCGCAACCCACGATTATAATGCGAAGTCCCTGCTTAACGGCTTTCTTTTGTCTGAACATGTTCTGAAGCCTCCTACATTTTCTAATAATAACACTTTATGGGGAAAAAAACATTACAAATTTTGTTTATTATCGCGATTGAAAGAGACTGTGTGTAAGTGTATGATTCTTATAGCTGTGGAGAGTATATCAATTCTATGAATAAATTATATGGATAATATACTATTTAATAGCAATGGATAGCTAATTAACAGTCTCAAACGGATGGTGTTTAATTATGAATGATGAAAAGGTTATAGTCATTGATTTTGGCGGACAGTATAACCAGCTGGTGGCAAGGCGTGTCAGGGAATGTAATGTTTACTGCGAGATATATTCGTATAAGACGCCGATAGAAAAGATCAGGGAAATGAACCCTAATGGAATAATACTGACAGGTGGTCCGAACAGCGTTTATGAAACCGGTGCACCGTCTGCAGGCAGGGAACTGTTTGAAATAGGTGTACCTATACTCGGACTGTGTTATGGAGCACAGCTAATGAACCTGGTTCTTGGAGGAGAGGTTAAGAGAGCAAAGGCAAGAGAGTATGGTAAAACAAGAACTCTTGTTAACAGAAATTCAAGACTGTTTGAGAGCGTTGGGGATTCGATAGACCCGAGGGAAAGCTATTCAGACGTACTTAGTGACAAGGAAAGAGCCAATAAAAGCTTTGATGAAAAGGATACCTTGGTAACTCAGGTATGGATGAGTCATTTTGACTATATTTCAAAGCTTGCTCCGGGATTTGAGACTGTGGCATATACCGAGAACTGTCCTGTAGCCGCAGCAGAGGATGAAGACAGAAAGCTTTATGCAATACAGTTTCATCCCGAGGTTCTTCATACTCTGGAGGGAACAAAGATATTATATAATTTTGTAAGAAATATCTGCAGATGCAGCGGATCATGGCATATGGATGCTTTTGTTGAGAGCACTGTAAAATCAGTCCGCGAGAAGATAGGCGATGGAAAGGTATTGCTTGCACTTTCCGGAGGAGTGGATTCATCGGTTCTTGCGGCATTATTGTCAAAAGCTGTGGGGAATCAGCTTACCTGCGTTTTTGTGGATCATGGATTACTCAGGAAGAATGAGGGTAATGAGGTAGAAGCTGTATTCGGAGAAAAGGGCAGTTTTTCCCTTAATTTCGTAAGGGTCAATGCTCAGGAACGCTATTATGAGAAGCTTGCAGGCGTAAATGAACCGGAGAAGAAACGAAAGATAATAGGCGAAGAATTTATAAGGATATTTGAAGAAGAGGCAAATAAGATAGGGGCAGTAGATTTCCTTGCACAGGGAACAATATATCCCGATGTGGTGGAGAGTGGTCTTGGAGGAGAGTCTGTTGTGATCAAATCGCATCATAATGTCGGGGGACTTCCGGATTATGTTGATTTTAAAGAAATAATAGAGCCTCTCAGGGATCTGTTTAAGGATGAGGTCAGGAAGGCAGGTCTTGAGCTGGGGCTTCCGAGGGAGCTTGTATACAGACAGCCGTTCCCGGGACCCGGACTCGGCGTCAGGATAGTGGGTGATGTGACGGCTGAAAAGGTACGGATTGTCCAGGATGCCGATGCGATATACAGGGAAGAGATAGCAAAAGCGGCAGATGCGTGGAGACAGCTTCCGGTAATAGTTGAATATGCAATTCCGGGGGTTAGTGAGGATGAGCATATTCGCAGCCGTACAGAGGATGATAATCCACCATGGATGCCGGATCAGTATTTTGCAGCACTTACCAATATGAGGAGTGTCGGCGTTATGGGTGATGAACGAACTTATGATTATGCAATAGCTCTGCGAGCAGTCAAAACGATCGATTTCATGACAGCTGAAGCGGCAGACATCCCGTTCGAGGTACTTCAGATCGTAATGAGCCGTATCATCAACGAAGTCCGTGGCGTAAACAGGGTGTTCTATGATCTGACAAGTAAGCCGCCGGGGACGATAGAGCTGGAATAATTAACGAAGTCCAAAGAATGCCGTATTTATGCGGATTCCAAGGATTTGAAAAAGCGATTTGATAACAAAATGATAACACTTGATAACTGAGCATTATTTATGAGTAATGCAAACGGTTAGCAGGTGAGGTTTCAGTAAAGACTAAAAAAGGTCTTGTTAAGCTAATGAATAAACTTAGCAAGGCCTTTTCTTTTTGCCCTTATGTTAGCCGGTTGAAACCATTCAAGGAAGATTTACTGAGATCACTCCTGAGCAGGTATTTTTTCAAAGTGTGAGTGTGTTGTCTGTCCCGGTGTTGGATAGTGATATCTCCAGGCATCGTATTCATCCTGGGTGATCTTACCGGATCTGAGTACTTCGGATTTATCCATCCAATCTAGCAGCATGTCATAAAGCTGCATGCTGCCA
>JAILNV010000196.1 GCA_024691125.1 Lachnospiraceae bacterium
ACCGCATATCATTTCGAAGCCGATACCATGAAGGAGGTATATAAGGCAGATAACTATAATACTAAAAGAATTTACAGGGAAGATGGGGAGACAATGTATGAATCCACGGCAAATATAACTGAAAACGGGGAAATCCCGCTATCCGGAAACATTATAAGAACCATAGAATGCGCAACCGGAAAGGTGCTTGAAGAATCGGTACTCCCCGACGGAGCCTACTATGGGGCAAAGGTAGGTGACCGGTTACTGATACAGACAGATAACGGTGTACTGGTGGAAAGTGCTGACGGTAAGACAGACACTTTTGAGGACTATTATCTGCATTATATAAACGAAGAAAGAAGACTGGCTTTTCTATCGACAGCTGACGCCTGGCATGTTTACAGTGTCGACGGAAATAATTTTTTGCTGGAAAAACCAATCAACTCTATGATAAATATATACTTTTTCGGTAATAACCGGTATGTGCTTATGGATTATTCGGAAGTGTATGATATGGATACATGGGAAAAGGTTCTCACGCTGAATCCCGAAAACGGAAATCCTATCGAAGCATATACCACCGACTCGATTCCGTACTATATAATAGGCTGCCAGTCGGTCGAAGAAAACTCTTACGGAAACAACATAGCCTGCCTGTACGAAAAAGGAGGAAACGGTGAGCTTGTCGAAGTTATCGATAACTTTATTGCCATGGCTCCCGACGGTGAAGTGATCGTATACGACGGTGAAGAAACCCTTTATAAATTCCCGCTTCTCTCTCCGGCAGAGATAAAAAAGAAGGGCGAACAGATAACCGGAGGCGCTGAACTCACACCTGAGCAGAAAGAGAAATACCATATATTCAGATAAAGAAAACGGGGCCGGATCTGGCCCCGCATCTTATAAATTATCATTTAGAGTGACTATTCAGTGATATCATCATATGAATCATATTTCTCCGATCTGCCCTCCTCGAAATATCCGAATCCGTCTTCGTATGTATAGTTGATCTCGTATAAACCGTCAAAGGCAATACGTGTTAGAGGATTATATTTCTCTATAAAGCCGTTGATCTGCTTGTAGTATTCTTCTTCGTCAACATCGGAACCGTTTACCGAATATTCAGCATTATCGTCCATGTTGGTTGCCTCGGCAATGAACACTTCCACAAGCTCACCGTCCTTTATCTCATAAAACACATCTCTCATCCCGGCAACTGCTCCGCCTACATGAATAAGGTTATTCCCCTCCGAATAATCAAGTCTGCCTCCATCAACACCTGCGATCACTGATGCCAGCTTAACTGCTTCATCATCGCGGATCGTAAAAATGAAAGCATTATCATGCTCAAAGGATCCTTCCGAATCGCTTGCTATAAGTTCCGGAGTATCATCTGCATCGATATCTGCAAGGGCGAATTGGTCAGCCAGGCCATCGGACTTAAGCTCATTTATCTTGTCGATATAAAGTTCTCCGTATACGTTATCATCTTCAGCTGCCCTGACATTTTCTTCTTCCGAAGTCTCATTTCCGGTTTCTTCAGGTTCAGTAAGGTCTGTCAGCTCAACAGACTCCCCTTCCGCTTTTTCTTCATCATTTCCTTCAGCATTTTTATTCAGATCTTCTTCCACTTCCGGGGCTGTATTCACATTTATATTTACGTTTACGGTCCCCTTATCGCATCCGCATACTCCCGAGAAAGCAATCGCAAAGCCAAGTATCGCTGCTGTTGTTTTGATCCTTCTTATCATCCTTAATTCCTCCCATAAAAATTCTTATTTATTCTTAAGCATCTCCCATACAACATGGATATTATCCTTATCCATCTGTTTATAATCAACATTCTTACCTGTGATCTTATTCTCCTTATCGGAGAGGATATCCAGATCATCCCACGGTATAAGACATGCATGTTTCATTTCACCTGCATTCTTGGAAATACGGGTACTTCCCTTTCCTGTCTCCCCTTTCTCCTTAATGAAACGCCCGGCCCGCTCGTTCCATTCCGTATCATCCATACGGGAATAACCCATGGAATAATGGAAGGCACACCAACGCAGATGCTCTGTAATACCAAGATTTTCCATTGTTTCATCATCTATCCTGTCTGCATTCAAAAGGTCAAGCCTGGTAAGGAGTGACTTAAGGTAATCCGCGCTCGCACGACAGCTCATCCTGCTGAAATAATCACATGCATTCCACTGTTCCTGAGCAGTCTGATCATTTCCGCAGTAATAGTGGTTTATCGATATGGCAAGTTCATCCATTAATCCGCCGTATAATACATCTGCATCACTTAATTTAGACTTCTTTATCTCTCCGTTTGCTCCATACAGTGTTACTACCGAATCACAGCACTGATATATCGGTGTATTGCATCCCTTTCGTGAAAGGAGCGACAGGATATCCACTGCTATCTCACGTCCGAAATTACTGTTGCCGACAGAAACCACAATATATTCAAGGGTATCGGCATGTTCTTCAAGATAGTTACACAGCTGCCTGCTCCTTGCTCCATAAG
>JAILNV010000171.1 GCA_024691125.1 Lachnospiraceae bacterium
TATCGTTTCTTATATATTTTGTATATTCTGTCAACAGTAAACGGCGCAAGGATAAACATGCTGTTCATGATAGGCGCCATACTTGTGTTGCTGCCAACAGACAGAACGATCACATACAGCAGCATGACCAGAGAGATCATCTTATACCTTCCGCCGAATTTTCTTCCGGTAATAATATAAATACAGACAAGCATTGAAATGTCTATAAACATTGCCGCAGTAAGAATGACTGTAATATAGTGATGGAAATAGAACTGCATGAGCTGCCTGCGTATCATATATACCACCAGCGCCACACCTGTAACAAACGTAACAATGTTTATGATCCTTCCCGTCACATAGACATCTACCGTTTCCGTTTTGGATTTCCCTGCTGTACCCTTTCTGTGCGATAAACGTTTTCCGGCAAACTGTATGATAAGCGTTGCCGCAACCGCAACAAGCACAAACAGTGCTATATCCACAAGCCTTCTGGCTCCCCTTATGTATGAATCAACCATCCTGAAAAGCATGGCGGCAGGCTTATAATCCGAGGCCTCCTCTGTCATTTCAAACAGTCCCTTCACACCGGATACATAGCTGTTTATTCCATATCTGCTCATAACAATAACCATGATCCCGACAGCACCTAAATAACCTGAAACGCATGCAAGGATTCTGCCTGCGAAGCTCTTAAGATCATACTTTCTGATGACGCAGTAACAGATCACTCCCGCTATCAGAAACGGCTGTGTTATGTTCGAAAACCTTACAAAAATATTAATGCCTATGAAAAAACCGCTTACGGCAAGATATACGGGTTTATCCTCCTCAAGCCCCATATACATGAATATCACAGCTAAATTCAAAAGAAGAAATGACAGATGATTATACACAATAACGGTCGGAATATAGCAAAGACTCACAGCCAGTAATCCGCCCAGAAGAACAGACAGCTTTCTTAACTTTAATTTATACCTGCAAAAGAAAAGAGAGCAAAAAGAATTTACGGATATCACAAGCCCGCATAAGAATTTTAGGCCTGCCAGAGTATTACCAAAAGGCAGTCTGCTGAAAACATGTCCCAGAGCCGTCGCAAGATAGGTGGAAAAGAACCAGGTATCACCTATGTTATCTCTTCCGAAATATGTAAAATTCACACAGCTGTATCCTACATCCCACAGATCAAGTCCCGTGAATGTCCATCTTAACGGATACAGTGACAGTAGTATACACAGGATATTAAAAACCCGCTTATTGTTAAAAACTCCAAGCCTGTCAGTAATTGTCTTCAAATCTTTTCTCCCCTTATTTTCCCCGTATAACCGTGCTAAATGTAACTTACAAACAAAGTTATTATCGTCATCAGATTAACAAAGCATATAAGCATTCCCGGATACATCATCCCCTTTTCATCTCCGTATACTTCTTCTACTTTTTTCGTTCCGCTCCCATCCTTCGCATAAACAAATATCTTTTCTTTGATAAGTATCAGCATTGGCAGAAGTACAGGCAGAAAGTACCTGCCCTGCAGACCGTCCACACTTTTATCCTGATATGGTGTCCACTGAACATATTCGCTGGTAAATACCAGAAGGGCGCTGATAACGGAAGATGCAAGCAGCATAAACAATAATATTTGCTTATTATCCTCTTCTTTTTCGGTGGATCTTATGACCAGCCTGTCCGTAACACATACATAGATTAGATTTGCCGCCGAAACCGTCATCATCAACAGATTGGTTCCAACGTTAAAGTATCCCAGCGAAGCTGCAAAGAAAGTCTTTATGATCCACTCGCCACTGTACATGACGGTATTAATGATCGTCTGAACATAATTAATCGGATGCATGAGAACGAACTTCATCTGGGCAATGGAATCAACGCCCGGCTTATATTCTATAAGATAACGTCTGCTTATTGACATCCAGCCAAGCGATGCGGTCAGTATCATGATCGCCGCACAGAAGATATGAAACCTGTATTTCTTTCTGTCGCCAAGCTTATCCGGCGGAACGGCAAATGCCATAAGCGCAAAGGGAACATATACTATCTTGCAGGATGCGGTAAACAATAGAAGAAGATAAAGAAAAAGCTTCTCCTTACGGGTCATTTCCCCCTGCTTTTTATATCTCAGCCACAATACATAAGATATCAGCATCACGGTTACGGCATATGTAAAGGCTCCACCACTTAAGGATGCAGATTCATACATGTTTATAGGAAGCAGAGTCAGTGTGGCGATGATATTTTTACCGGCAGGAGCAATCCTTATTGCCGCAAAAATGATCAGACCAACTGTCAGCATATTTGTCAGTCTTCCCGCATACGCCCATAAATAAGGTTTATTGCAGATGAGCCGTGCCAGGCTTATTCCGATAGTCTGCGGGGCATATGTAAGGGGTGAATACAGAGCGGTATTTGAATACGTCAGAAATGCCCTATCCTGCGATGCCTCCATCATAAGATTATCTCTCATATCCCTGATACGGCTGCCGCTTCTGTTCCACATATAAGTTATATTCGAAGGTACATAGCTTCCACCTTCACCTTCATCATTTGTTTCCGGAACGAAATCCCCCTGAGATATGCCGTATGCGCGAAGCCAGTGTTCGGTTTCATCCGGTGTTGATGAAAGCGGGATCACCGTAAGGTACATTGTCTCAAGCACAATATATATTATAAGGAAAAGCCACTCGGGCCGTACCCGGTTATTCAATCCAGCAATAACAATGCAGGATAATCCCGTTATAACCAGGCCGGCTGATGGAAGCATATGTGCAAGTGACTGCCATGAGATCATTACTGTTTCCTGTTCATTAAGCATCATCCAGTTTATCGACATATACATAAGCAGACACAGGATAACAATAACAGATATGGTTTTAAAACACCGTTTAGAAATAATCCCCTTCATTCTTTTCCCCTTCTTAAGCCCATTCCGCCCGTGTCACCGTTTTTTCTTCGGCCATCTCACTATAAACGGAAGAAATCTGTTTATAAACATCACTATCGGAACCTCCACGAGAAGCACGATCACCAGCACAATGATATCATCCACATATCTTCCTATGCTCGGAACATACTTCATATACAGCACATATATTGTGGACAGAACCGGAAGAGGATTATGCGTAGCCATCATTGTAAGTGAATTCTTTCCGAAAAATTCAAGTGGCCTGCATTTTATTTCAAATGCCTCTCCAAGATAAAGAATTGCAATTGATGTCAGTATTCCCGTAAGATATTGGAGCGGAAGACTTACTATCCTGACAAAAGCATAATCGACGAAATGGTTGGGCTGCGCTATCGGAAAATCTATGATTAGCCAGATGATGCAGACAGCCGAAACAGCCTTCTTATCAAGTCTGAACAGCCTGTCCTTATATTCAAAATAAAAATATCCCGAATATATAAACACCGCGGACATAAGCGTCCTTGTCAGCTTCACAAACGGAAACCATATATCGCTAAACTCTTCGATCAGGCCATAATGCAGTATACAATAACATATAAGACTCAGAACAGTTACAAGGATAAATCCGGACCATTCCCTGATCATACCCTTCCTGTGTTCCTCTGCAGTCATTCCGGCATTCCCGTGATCTGAGGATTTTTCAATATCTGTAGATTCGCATCCACGCCCAAAATATCTCAACAACAGTACACATATCACCTCTGCAAAGAACAGCACCGGCATAAACCACATCGCATCATATCCGGAAAGAGTTACCGTGCTCTTGACGATCTCCTTTATATTGGAAAAGCTGCCCCTTTTGAACACAACACGCATAAAAGTATAGCAGAATATTATAAGCACGCTGAATGAAAAATAGGGATAAAGTACACCTTTGATACGTTTTATCATTATCTCTTTAAAACTCTCATTTCTCCATCTGTCTAGATAATGAAGAAGAGCACCTGATACAAAAAAGAATATTGCCATGCAAAAGGAGCCTATCCATGAACATAATGGATTATCACCTGTATCGACATGCGCCAGCATGACAACAATAATACCTATTCCACGCGCGATGTCCAAATAATTCAACTGTTTCTTATGCTTCTTTTCATGCATATCCTTATCTCTCTTGTCGTAAATCCGCTATCAGAGTATTCCGTTAAGCTCCTGGTACATCCGCTTGGCATAGCTGTCTGTCATGCCGCATATGTAATCAGTAACCATAAGAAGCCTTAAATACAGCTTCTCCTCTTCACTCTTTCCTTCGGAATACTTTTTGTATATCCTGAGATAATTCTCAGACATCAGCATTGTAAGCTTTTCTCTTAATGCAGTCCTGTTGTCCTTCCAAAACGGTGTGTCATAATAAAGAAATGCATCCGTATAGCGTCCGAGAAGAAAATCAAATATTGCCGATGCGGCAACCTCGAGCTTAAGTATGGGTTTGCTTATAAAAACATATCTGTACGCAATATCCGACAAAGCTTCAACTATATATCTTGCATCAGATGCGCTTATCAGAGCCTCTCTGAAGTCGCCCGACATAATAGCTTTGTAATTGCCTATAAAGCTTTCTGTCACGCTGTCTATAAGAATTCCATGTACCCTTACTATCCAGTTCTGAACGGCATAAAGATCAGGATTGTCATATCCGTTATCAATTGCTCTGTTATAATACCTGTCAAGCCTGCCGCATGTGTCACGGAGACATCGTATACAGTCACTCCCGGGCTGTTTGGAAGTCATATCACCGGATGAATCTTCAGAAGTATTTTTCGATACTTTCTCTATCCACTTATCAAGTTCTTCCCTGAGGGTTCTGTAATCAATCCTGCCCTTCTTCACTGCATCCTCAATATCAGCAGTATTATAGGCAATATCGTCAGCTGCTTCCAGCAGGAATGCAAGCGGATGTCTGCTCCCGTTAAGACCACATGACTGCTGTATGTCCTCGAAGCTGTCCTTATCGGCGTAAAAATAACCCATCTTCTTGCGTTTAATATCACCGCATTTTTTATCTGTTTCAAGAGAGGAACATGGATACTTGATGATCGTTGCGAGTAATGCCTTGGTAAGGTTCATGCCATGCTCATCCACAAGAAAATGAAGCTTGGTTACTATCCTGAGAGCCTGTGTGTTTCCTTC
>JAILNV010000245.1 GCA_024691125.1 Lachnospiraceae bacterium
GGAGGAACCTTGATATACGCGATCCAGAATCCCTGCCATACACCGATCAGTATACCTACAAGAAGCATTACTATAACCGAAATCCCTACGGATACATTGTTATCCATAAGCTTGCCGCCTACAGCACCGCAGAAGCAGACTACCGAACCTACGGCAAGATCGATGTTACCGCCTGTCAGGATACAGAGAAGCATGCCAACCGCAAGAACGAATACGTATGCATTCTGTGAAAACAGATTGTTGATGTTCTGAGGTAAAAGGATCGAACCCTTTGTCATGATACTGAAAAAGATAATTACAACAACAAGGGCGATAGTCATGGTATATTTCTTTAATGTCATAATAATATTAGTTTTATCCATTATTAGTCACCCCTTCCTGATTTAAGAATGCTGCTCATGATGATCTCCTGGGTAGCTTCTTCACTACTAAGCTCACCAACCATGCGGCTTGCGTTCATGATATAAATCCTGTCGCTCATACCGAGCACCTCGGGAAGCTCTGACGAGATCATTATTACCGACTTCCCGGCTGCAACAAGATCATTGATGATACAGTAGATCTCGTACTTGGCACCTACGTCGATACCTCTTGTAGGCTCATCAAGTATCAGGATATCGGGATCCGCAAACATCCACTTAGCAAGGAGAACCTTCTGCTGGTTACCACCTGACAGATTACCCACGTTCTGTTCAACCGAAGGTGTCTTGGTCCTGAGCTTGTCCTTATACTCAACGGCAACCTGATATTCTTTATCCTTATCAATGATACCGTTGTTGCTGACTGCCTTCAGGTTAGCCAATGTAGTATTGATCTTAATGGGATTGGTCAGGACAAGTCCGTTACCCTTACGATCCTCTGTAACGTATGCTATCTTATGCTCGATCGCATCCTTGATGGTGTTGAGATGTACTTCACGACCGTCAATGGTCATTGTACCCGTAATGTTTGTTCCGTACGACTTACCGAAGATACTCATGGCAAGCTCTGTACGTCCGGCACCCATAAGTCCGTATATACCGACAACCTCACCCTTACGAACATTGAAATTAACGTCATTAACAACTTTTCTTTCAATATACTGCGGATGATGTACCGTCCAGTTCTTAACCTCAAGACTGATCTCACCGATCCTGACATCCTTCCTCTTCGGGAAACGGTCTGTCAGCTCACGGCCAACCATACCCTTGATGATCCTGTCTTCCGAAATCTCTTCAGCCTTGCAGTCTATTGTTTCAATAGTGGAGCCGTCACGGATAACCGTAATCTTATCAGATACGTATGCAACCTCATTCAGCTTATGAGATATGATGATTGAAGTCATACCCTGCTTCTTAAAGTCGAGAAGCAGATCAAGAAGTGCCTTTGAATCCGATTCATTAAGTGAAGATGTCGGCTCGTCAAGTATAAGCAGCTTTGCATGCTTTGCCAAAGCCTTGGCAATCTCAACCATCTGCTGCTTACCTGTACCGATGTCCTTAACCAATGTTCTTGAGCTGTCCTCAAGTCCCACCATCTTAAGGTATTTGTCAGCCTCACCGTATGTCTCGTTCCAATCGATCGCTGCACTCTTACCGCGCTCATTTCCGAGGTACATGTTCTCGCCGATCGTCATGTAAGGAATAAGAGCAAGTTCCTGATGGATAATAACGATACCCCTTGATTCGGAATCCTTGATCTTGTTGAACTTACATACTTCGCCTTTGTAGACTATGTCGCCCTCATATGTTCCGTAAGGATAGATTCCCGAAAGAACATTCATCAGGGTGGATTTACCTGCACCATTCTCTCCAACGAGAGCGTGGATCTCGCCTTCTTCCACCTTGAGATTGACATTGTCAAGAGCTTTTACACCCGGAAAGGTTTTGGTAATGTTTTTCATTTCCAGTATTAAATTTGCCAAAGTCGATCCCTCCCAATCATTATTTTTGATGCATCCGTTACTACAGCTCAATTTGCACAATGCTTCGAGTTTAGCGGAGTCAATCTATATATAAATATACTAAAGATATCCTGTTTAAGCAAGTGTGATATGTATATTTTTTATAAAGAATTTGGGGAAAATTTCATGATTCCGTGTAGTACCGGATATTTACTTACACATACAGGCGGGACTTGCCCGCCTGTATGATTAAATCTTGATTCTGTTTTAATTCAGCTATTACTGAAGGTCGCCCTCAGCATAGTAACCTGAATCGATAAGCAGCTCCTTGTAGTTGTTTACATCTGCAAATACAGGATCGCAAAGGAATGAAGGTATAACGCCTGTTCCGTTGTCATATGTCTCTGTATCGTTGATAGGAGCCTCGCCGCCCTTCATAACCGCATCAACCATCTCAACAGTCTTTGAAGCAAGAGTACGTGTATCCTTGAATACTGACATAGCCTGCTTTCCGGCGATCATGTTCTTTACGTTAGCTACGTCACAGTCCTGACCTGTTACGATAGGATACTCACCTGTGTAGTTAGCTGCAAGAGCGTTCTCAACACCAAGTGCTGTAGAGTCGTTTGAGCAAAGCCAAGCATCAAGCTTCTCACTTGTGTAGTAAGATGAAAGGATGTTCTCTGCTCTTGACTGAGCTGTCTCAGTTGCCCATGAAGCTGTAGCAACTTCTTCGAAAGTCTTCTGTCCTGACTTAACAACAAGCTTTCCTTCGTCGATGTACTTCTTAAGAACATCATAAGCGCCATTGAAGAAGAAGCCTGCATTGTTGTCACCGGGATCACCTGCTGTGAACTCAATGTTGAAAGGTCCATCAGCGTTGTCAAGGTCAAGAGTATCTCTTACGTACTCGCCCTGAACAGTACCAACCTTGTAGTTATCGAAGGTTGCGTAGTAGGTGATAGCGTCTGTGTTCATGATAAGACGGTCATAAGAGATAACCGGGATGTTAGCATCCTTAGCCTTAGCAAGAACATCACCGAGTGACTCAGAGTCAATAGCTGCGATAACCAGACACTGGCATCCGCCGTTGATCATGTTCTCAATCTGTGAAACCTGAGTTGATACATCGTTTGATGCAAACTGAAGGTCTACATCGTAGCCTGCTGCCTTAAGCTCTGCTTCCATGTTGGAACCATCCTGATTCCATCTCTGAAGATCCTTTGTAGGCATTGCAACACCAACAAGTCCGCCGCCTTCTGAAGTAGCTGCCTCTGCAGGAGCTGCCTCTTCTGTTTTCTCTTCTGCTGCAGGAGCTGCGGGAGCTGCAGGAGCTGCTGTTTCTGCTGCTCCGCCACCACAACCGGCAAGTAATGTAGCAACCATTGCTACGCTGAGAACTGCACCAAGTAATTTTTTCTTCATTTCTTGATTTCCTCCCTTTGAAATTGTCACACGATTTCGCATCACGCGAACCGCTACTTGTTACAGTTGGTAATATAACATGTATCAAATAGTAAAAAATTGTTAACTGCTTAATTTTTTTGTTCATAATTCGTTCATTTTTTTAACATAATAGCATTATTTTGTTCACATTCTAGCACTAGCCAAAAATGTGCTACTCAAACGCTATTTTGTGATATTTATATACACGTCTTCCTTTAAATGGTAACCGCCTCCTATTATCACCTCATCCATATTATCCTTAGTTACGGCAACAGGCTGAAGTTTTATAAAAGGAACGTCATAGGTTCCGTCATTATAATGGGTTGCCGTCTTCACACTTTCTCCCTGAGCCAGACTGACTGCATAGGTTGCGGCATTCTTTGCCAGTTTCTCCACAGGTTTGTAAACCGTCATTTCCTGCGTTCCCTCCACTATTCTCTGACAGGCATCGAGATCCGCATCCTGACCGACGACCACCACTTTCCCGGCAAGACGCATCTCGGACAGGGCTCTTATCACTACTCCGGCCAAAGCATCATTACCACACATTATGCCATCTGCATTCTTAACTAGCTCCTTATTATCGTTTATATAATCATATGCTATCTCCGACCTCCAGCCGTCACAGTTGCAGCTTCCGATAATATGTCCCGTATTCTTATGTGTCTGTGATGAAAACCCGTTTCCAACCTGTTCAACATTATAATCCGATTCCGGGCCGCATATGGTTATAACATCCTTCCCCTTTCCTATTGCGGTATACAGGGAACGGCCCATAAGATCGCCAACCATTTCATTGTCAAAGGAAATATACAGATCTGAATCCGCATTTCTCACCAGACGGTCATAACACATCACAGGTATTCCGGCTTTGCGTGCTTTTTTTACCACATCCGTAAGGGCATCCGCATCTATGGGAACCACTACTATGGCATCCATGTCTCTGTCAATAAAATACTGTATCTGTGAGATCTGCTCGGCCACTTCTCCGTTTGCCGACTGGACATTGACCTCTGCGCCAAGCTCTCTTGCGGTCGCAACAAAAACATCTCTGTCCCTCTGCCACCGTTCAATAACAAATGAATCAAAGCTCATTCCTATCCGGATCTTATCACTGATTTCATTCTTGTCTTTTATCTCCGGCTTCCCGTTTTCACTATTATAGCAGCCGGTCAAAGACAGAGTCAGCAATACAACCGTCAGAAAAATATGTGTTATCTTCTTTTTTATAAAATTATCGGTATGCAGCATGATATCAATCGCCTTTCAAAACACTTAAAAGAAATACGGTCACTTTCATATTATGCCCGCTTTACACCTTCTCCTTATATTCCGTCGGTGTCACACCCACGTTCTTCTTGAAGATCCTGCTGAAATAATTAGGATCAGAATATCCGACCTCAGTACAAATCTCCTTCATCGACATATCGGAACCGGCTATCAGCTGTTTGGCCTTGTTTATCCTGACTGCCGTGAGATACTCTATAAAGTTCTCTCCGGTCTCTTCCTTAAACAGCTTACTGAAATAATACGGACTTATATCCACTTCCTTGGACACATCATCCAGCGATATATCCTTATTGAATTTTTCAGCTATATATGCTTTCGCTCTTTCAACACTTGATGAAGACTGTTTTTCCTTACTCTGTACCACATCACGGCAGGCTGCGCTTATCTTGTTAACAAACCACTGTTGTATCTCATCAAACGAATTAAGAGCCAGCAACGAGGGCAGATAATCCTGTCTTGACAGAAAATGATATTCCATTCCGCCTTCCCTTATTGCAAGATGCTCTACTCTGAGTACGAATTCAAGGGTCTTCAATTTGATATCATAAATATGATCGCTGTAATTCTCTACCATCCAGCCAAAGAAACGGTTGGCCGCAATCAGAGCTTCATTTTCATTTCCCTTCTCAGTCATCTCAAACAGACGTCTCTCCTGATCGATAGGATAGTTTGCCTCATAGCTTACCATTATCGGCAGATCCGCAACATGGGCGACGGTTCCGTCACTCTTTCTCAACGCTCTCTGGGCTTCCTGATAGGAACGTATACATTCTTCAAGTTTCACAACCGATCCTATTCCCGCCCTGAACCTTACATCGATATATTGCTTTAGCTTTCGGATCATCGTTCTTGTTTTTTCTATGATTTCTATTCTTTCATTATATTCAACCGCATCCTTGTCATAAGGCACATAAATGATCATACGGTTTGCCATAACAGAGCCTATCACGCAGTCATAGAAGCCTTTGATAACCTCCCGCATCTCCTTATAATAGGACTGCATCTTAATTCCGGTTCCGACTGCATTCGTCAGATGATGATCGTTTTGGTTATCCCCCCACTCAAGAACAATTATGAAACCGTTATCCTTTTCTATGGAAAGAAGATTCCTGAAGTTCTCCACCTCCGAGTCATAATTATCCTGGAACAACGCCGTGTAGATCATATTGTTTTCTATTATCGGAACTACAGTCTCAAGCTTCTCTTTAATAAGAAGATCCTGGCTGCGCCTTTCCTTCTCCTCATCCACCTGCTTCATTGCGCGTTTAAGTACTTCCACTATTTTGGGCTGCTCAACCGGTTTGTTAAGATAGTCCAGCACACCCAGGTTGATGGCTTCCTTGGCGTAGTCGAATTTATCATATGCAGACATTACAATAAAGATCGTAGTTTTATTGGCTTCCCGGATTTCCTTCATTGCATCTATCCCGTTTATTCCGGGCATCTGTATATCCATAAACGCAATATCCGGCCTGAAATTCTCCGCCAGCTCAATGACCTTCCTGCCGGTCTTAGCCGATTCTATGATACAGCAATCAGGGAAATTCTTCTCTATTATGAACTTCAATGAATCAATCACGATCCCTTCATCATCAGCAAGCAGTATCTTATACATATTCTCTCCTTTGTCATGCCTTTTTTACCGTTTTACCGTGGCACTTTCTTCTCTTCGGGCAAGTATCACATTTATTCCCTGCGTTCCATAGGTATCGGTATCCTTATCACTACCTCTGTACCCATATTCTCACCTTCTGAGTAAATGTTAAAAACATTATCTGCATTAAAATGAAGATCAAGCCTTGAAATAACATTGGTCAGACCTATTCCATTGGAATCATCCGACAGTCCGGATGCCTGCAGCTCATCTGCAAGTATCCTGTCAATCTTGTCCTGTGGTATACCTACCCCGTTATCCTTTACGGAAATACAGGCCCTGTCTCCCTCTCTGTACAGTGACAGGGTAATAAGCCCTTCCCAGTCAATATTTCTTATTCCGTAATTAACTGCATTTTCAACTATCGGTTGCAAAGTCATACTGGGAATCTCAATATTCATAAGTGAATCATCGATATTCTTTTCAAAATGAATATCTCCCGAAAAACGAACATTCAATATGTAAATATAATTATCAATAAGCTCGATCTCATCTGCTATAGTGGTAAGCTCATGATTCTTTTTAATATTATATCTGAAAAAATCAGCCATTTTCTGGATATATGTATTGGTTCTGTCAGCTCCCTCCATCATTGCAAGCTGTGCGCCGGCATTGAGAGTATTAAACAGAAAATGCGGATTTATCTGTGCCTGAAGATATTTAAGCTGGGCTTCCTTTAAGGATGCATTCATACGAAGCTCCCTCTCCTTCATCGCACTTTCCTTTTCCATATTGTCACGGACTTTATCAATATAATCGCGCAGACTTATGACCATCTGGTTAAAAGCTCCCGTAACAACTCCGACCTCATCACTCGATTCCACACGCAGCGGTTCGCCCTCAAGATTGCCCTCCGATACCTCATTCGCTCTTTTTGCAAGGGAACTGAGCGGTCCGGTTATCGTCTGTGTAGCCAATATTATAAGAAGTATATTACATACAGCCACCACTACAAGAATTGTAAGACAGAACAGTTCCGCATAACGGAGTGTACTTATAAGGCCTGCATAATTACCGGAGCTTTCTTTAAACTGTTCATTGTTAAGACTGTAGATATAACTGTTAAGATAATCATATATCCGGCTGCATTCCTCATATGCATCCACATATTTCGATATATTCCGTCCCCTTTTTGCATTTACCGCCTCATCCGCCCATTCAAGATAGGTATAGGACATATCGACTATGTACTTCTTCATATAGAGCAGCTCACTGCTGACCGAACTGATCTCCAGTCGATCGAGCTGTTCAATATAGTCCTGCTCGTACTTATAATAATCCTCAAGTGACTCTGTACTCTTTGTCTTCAGATAGCGGGTCATATCTTCCTGAACATCTGAAAGCCTCTCTGACAGCTCATTAAGACTGACATTGCTTGAATAGAGCGCTTCTATCCTTTCAATTATACGATTTATATTCACATACACAAAAACATTTACAAAAAAAATGAGTGCTGTTGTTATCAGGAACAGTATTATCAGACGACTTTGTATGGACATTCCGGACATAAACCTTCTACTCTTCATATCCTGCCCCGCTTTCCGAGCCGTCGCTCACATTTTCTCTGTCGATTATCTTATAGTCAACCCCGTAATAATCACTGACACGCTTATACTCTATATATTCATTTAAAGCATCTACACAGTCCTGCCCAAGCTGTTGGTTATCTACGGTTATGGTTGCATATATTACTTCCTTCTCTATTTCATTTAATATAGGTTCGGAATCATCATAGCCAAGTATGATAGCCTCCCCGACCTTATTCATCTCGACAATGGTCTGATACACTATAACAGTATTGGTTTCATTCAGGCAGACAATTATATCGGGAAGCCTGTTGCCAAGGAACATATCACGGATCGACTCTTCTGCTGTAAATTCACCGCTGTTGTCTACCTCAGCAGTCTTCACTGATATCTCAGGTATTCCTTCCGATTTCTTCTGCAATGTTTCTTTAAGCGCTGTTATAACAACATTCTGCGATGTGTCCTGCATAGTGGAATCCGTCAATATAAGAACCGAAATCCCTTCATTCTCCCAATCCCCGCCGGTGTTTTCGTCATATTCCGTTCTTCCGGATTCGCCGACTATCTCTCTGCATGCTTTGATAATAAGCCGGCCGTATTCATTTCCGAGATTATAATAGCTTACACCTATAAAACTTCTTCTTGCACTTGCCGGAGCATCGGAGCGCACGGTAACAACAGGAATACCTGCGGCAGTAGCCTTGTTGATCTGGACGATGGAATCAACCGTATCATCAGCCTCATAGATTATACCGTCAACCCTTGATGCAATGGCAATTTCCATAAGATCATATTCCGGGTAATCATCAGGAAGATTGTCACCTGTTTTGTCCACATATACACCGGTAAGCTCACCCTCGTTTTTCATACTTTCATAGGCTGTCTGCCAGTAGCTTTCATCACCTCCCCTTACAACAAGAGCATAATGTCTGTCATAATCCCTGTTAGACGTGAGAGCTTCCTCAACATCACCTGTGATCCTTTTTTTGAAATAGACCATGCTTCCGATCATTACCATAACAGAGATTGCAGTAAGTGTAACAAGAAAAACCGTAACCAGCGTGTACTGTTTATCATTGTCTTCTCTGCCTTCCGTATTTTTAGGGAATAACATTTTTTCTTTTTCGTCCGGCTTCATTCCTCGATCTTCCTTATGACTGTTTATCGTTTTATAACCCGCTCTGCTTTTCCGCCAACAACTTATAATCCCTCATAACAGGGAATACCCCATATGTTGGGGCACAGAGCCTTTTCAACATATGGGGTATAACAGAGTCTCTTAATTACTTATTCCGCATCTTCGTTTTTTTGTCCTGAATCAGTATTTCTTATCTTCTCTTCTATTATCTCATTGGCAGTTCCGTTAGCAACATTGGTTGCATATAAACCCTGAGGTGAAATTTCCAATGAAACTGCCTGCCTGTCAGCTTCATCCACTGTATCAGCTCTCATATCGTCTGTTTCTTCATCTGTTTTTTCTTCTGTTTCTTCATCGGCAATTCCTTTATGACGATTGAAAATCTTCATAAATTCCTTACCTGTAATACTTTCCTTCTCCAGCAGATATGCAGCAAGTTCATCCATGAGCTCACGGTTCTCATTAAGCAGTCTTTTGGCAGCTTCATATGATTCAGAGATTATCCTCATAACCTCTTTGTCAACATCTGCAGCCGTAACATCCGCACACTCCATGACCTTACCTCCGCTTAAGTATCTGTCCTGTACAGATTCAAGCTGGATAAGACCGAACTTTTCGGACATACCGTACTGGGTTACCATATTCCTTGCGATTCCCGTTGCCTGCTCAATATCATTAGCCGCTCCGGTCGTAACCGATTCGAATACTATCTCCTCAGCGGCCCGTCCTGCCAGCGCGGTTATAATACGCTCTTCGAGTTCAACCTTGCTTCTTAAATGCTTTTCTTCATCGGGAACATACCATGCATATCCAAGCGCACCCATGGTACGCGGAACTATCGTGATCTTCTGGATAGGATCGGTATTCTTCTGCAGAGCGCTGGCCAGTGCATGTCCGATCTCGTGATATGAGACTATCTTCTTCTCTTCGGCGCTCATAACACGATCCTTCTTCTCCTTACCCATCATTACAACCTCAATGGCTTCAAGAAGATCCTTCTGATTGACTGCCTCTCTTCCGCTCTTAACAGCATTAATGGCAGCTTCGTTTACCATGTTGGCAAGGTCGGAACCGACCGCTCCCGCAGTAGCAAGACCTATTTCCTCCATATCCACCGTATCATCAAGCAAAACATCCTTGCTGTGAACCTTAAGCGTATCTATACGTCCCTTCAGATCCGGCTTGTCAACTATGATACGTCTGTCGAAACGACCCGGACGAAGGAGCGCCTTATCAAGGATCTCGGGTCTGTTGGTTGCCGCAAGAATAAGGATACCCTTGCTTGTGTCGAATCCATCCATCTCGGACAGAAGCTGATTAAGTGTCTGCTCTCGTTCGTCATTTCCGCCACCGAACCTCGAATCCCGGCTTTTACCAATCGCGTCTATCTCATCAATGAAAATTATACAGGGCGCATTCTTTGTCGCATCCTTAAACAGATCCCTTACTCTCGAAGCACCGACACCTACATACATCTCTACAAAATCCGAACCCGCAAGGGAAAAGAAAGGTACATGCGCTTCACCCGCAACAGCCTTGGCAAGCAGAGTCTTACCTGTTCCGGGAGGGCCTACAAGCAGAGCACCCTTGGGAAGCTTCGCTCCGATCTTAACATATTTACCCGGGTTATGAAGGAAATCAACAACCTCCTGCAGTGATTCCTTCGCTTCGTCCTGACCTGCAACATCCTTAAAGGTAATGCCTGTTTCCTTCTGGACATAAACCTTGGCATTGCTCCTGCCGACTCCCATCACTCCTCCGCCTTTGGTCATCCTGCGCATCAGGAAGCTTAAAAATACCCATACAAGTACTATCGGAAGAACATAAGATACTATCACATAAATTATGTAGTCAGACGAAGAGGTTTCCCTCTGTTCGAACTTGACACCCGACTTAAGAAGCCTGTCTGCCAGTCCGTCATCCGCTACCGGTGTTGTATAGTAGGTATTCTTGGCATATTTGTCTTCCTGACCCTTGGGAGTGATCTCAATCTCATCCGAATCGATCACTACCTTCTCTACTTCACCCTTCTCGACCTTTTCTATGAACTCATCGTAAGTTATCTTCTTACTTCCTGCCGCACCCGTTGCCGAACGCATATATGACAGCATCAGCAATGTGATCAGCGATGCGATAACAAGTATAAGAAGGGTCTGTTTGTTCTTTGGGGGTGTGTTATTTCCATTGTTGCCGTTGTTCCCTTGATTGTTGTCATTTTCCATCTATGAATGTCTCTCCTTGATCATCCTGCTC
>JAILNV010000259.1 GCA_024691125.1 Lachnospiraceae bacterium
CTTCAACTCTTGTCACCCTACTAAATTATACTAATTTATATCAGATACATTTTCTTTTTCCGCCAAAACATATTCCCCGTTCTTAAACCTCACGGATGAATTCTCTATCCTGAATCCGGCCTTTTTCATCTCATATAATAAAGTATGCATATAAAATCCATGTGTAACAACTGCCGCGTCCAGATCATCTTTACCGATCAACGCGGCAAACTCTTTGGCTCGCTCTCTCGTTTGCCTGTATCCTTCAGCCTGTCTTGAACAATTAATAACCCACTGCAAACGTCCGGTCAGATTCCAAAACCATAGCGGCATATTGATTTTTGTATCAAAGCCCGACTTAAGAGGAACTTCATTTATTAACCCGGATTCATAATATGTTCCGTCCGGAAACAATAATTCGGCTGTATCCCGGCTTCTGGACATTTCACTGACATATATTTTCTGATATGATATCTGAGGGATGCCATATGTCACGTTTTTAATCGGAGAATGATCATACTGTCTGCACTCAAAATCAAATTTTTCGGATGTACATCGTCGACTCCAACGAAAATTCACTTCTGCATGTCTGATGATAACAACTCTCATAATCTGCTTTACACTCCCCCATCTTTCGAACGCAACGCTTTTAGGTTATTTCATTTCCTATCCATATTTAAAACAGCAATTCCTTAAGCTTCTCCGGCTTCCTTCCACCCATTCCGGCAAAATCAACAGTTCACCGTTTACAGGTTCAGTATAGAGTAAACAAAAGGGAGCAGGGGCACCCGGCAGGTGACATTTGCTCCCAGCTAATCCTCCACAAACGGAGTTAATTCATATTTCCCCGGTTTGCCGCCCGCTTCAATCTGAAGAAAAGCATTATTCTTTGAAACATAAGTCATATAATTGATCTTTGTCTTAGATCCGTATCATTTCTGACTTCTATCTTCATTTTCCGATCTCATACATAATATTTTATTATACTAACCACTTCCGACAGATAAGATCTTCCAAACAAATTCAGATGATTCAACAGATGGTACAGATTATACAGATTTCTTCTGTCCTGATATCCCGGCTGCATCGGATATACAGACATATACTCTGAATAAAAATCATTCGGCAATCGGCCAAACAATTCCGTCATGGCAATATCTGCCTCAGAATGACCTACATATACCGCAGGATCTATGAGCCATGCCTTCCCATTCCTTCCCATTATGGAATTACCCGTCCACAGATCACCATGTATTAAAGATGGGCTTTCGGGTTCTATGAGAACATCATCCAGTTTTTCTAGCAGTCTCATTATTGACTTTACTTCAGTATTGTCAAAATATCTCTCTGCCATCTTAAATTGGGGTATAAGGCGGCATTCCCTGAAAATAAGTAAGCATAAGCTCCGCATTAAAATATCTTGTTCCTGTTATCAGGTTCTTCTCATTGGCATTCTGTATATTGTAAAGATGTCTGATACCTAACATCCGGTCCCTGGCATATAGACCATGCCTAACCGTTTTTATCTTTGTCAAAAACAATTATTTCCATCGCAAATCCACAGGCTCCGGGGACTCAGTTGCCACACACCAGCCTGCCAAAAAAGCGGTAAGTAATGAATCGCCTATTCAAATATTTGGAGCTATTAGAAGTCAAAATCATCCGGATCAAGACCCGCATCTTCTAAAGCTTCTGCAATCTCATCTTCATCCATTAGGTCAAGGTCTGCAAGATCAAGGCCGGCTTCAGAAAGTTCTATTTCAAGTTCATCATCATCGTCTGTTGAAGTATTCTCATAAATTCCTACGCCATTGATCCTGTCATAATAATCGTCCATATCTACTCTCTCGTGAAAATCAAGCTCTCCATCATGATTTCTGTCAAACATTTTGTCGTAAGGTCCCATAATTTTCCTCCTTTTCAAACTAAATATTCAATAGAATTTTACCAATTATCCCAATAATCCATTGCATCACTGTCATCGGGCATATTTCCGTCCCAATCATCCAGGAATTCATCTTCATCCCAATAATCATCACAATCGGGCCATTCAGCCTCTTTTTCTTTCTTTTTGGACTTACTGTATGATTTCTTTTTTGTTGAATACTTAGATCCTGATCTTACCGAAGAATTCTTTTTTGTACTCTTACTGTTTTTCTTGTATGCTTTTTTCTTTGTATTGCTCTTTTGCGAATGTGTATTGTAAGACTTCTTTACAGAACCGGTCTTGGCATTTACCGGTGCAGGAGTTGCAAATGCCAAAGAAATTGAAATTAATAAAGCTAATACTATACTTAATAATTTTTTCATGATAAATGCCTCCTTTACTGATTTATGATTCTATTATAATGAACTGTATGAAAATATATGTCCCAATGAACTTAATAAAATCATCCGGCACAGGCTCAAAGAACAGAGCATCCGCAACCATTTCATCAGTGATACCATTAACCAAACCGGCTGGTATGATATGGGCTTTCCGGGTATTTCATTTAACATTTGTCACCTGTATTAATATGGACTTATGGCACAACAATTATATAAGGAATGATGCTATTAAACATACAAGTAAAATCCGGATAATGATGTATTTTCCAGCTTATCCTTAAGATACTCATAGCGAAGCCTTTTTTCTTCTTTTGCGAAATGAACTTCCCTGAACTGTTCCGAACAGTTATCATAATCAAGAACCTCATCCCCGAACTGTTCACTTGTGAGATCAAACACGGTACCGGCAACATCATTAAAACAGTGATAATTTCCGCCTTTTCTTAATATGCCGTAAACCTTACCTCCGAATATATCCTGCATGAGAAAAGCCGTGATTGAACACTGCCCGAGAGTCTTATTCTCAGGGTTCCATGAATCCCTCATTCTTGGAGCACAGGTATCCGCGCACCAGATCTCTGAAAGGATATCATAATAATCCCTTGGCGTAAGACCTTTCTCATCCTTAATATCTGCCCTTTCCCATCCATAAAACTTATACTCTTTCATGCTCTAAACTATATCCTCCGCAACACAACCTGCAACAGTCATAAGATCCGAAGGGTTTAATTCTATCTGGGCTCCTACCTTCCCCGCACTCACAAATATCTTATCATAACCTGTTGCCGTCTTATGGATAAATGTCTTAAACTGTTTCTTCATCCCTATCGGAGAACAGCCACCATGAACATATCCCGTAAGAGGCAGAAGCTCCTTCTGCTTTATCATTGCAACAGCCTTCTCGCCGCAGACTTTTGCCGACTTTTTAAGATCAAGCTCTTCCTTCACAGGGACCACGAATACATAATATGCTCCTGATCTTCCCTGTGTGACAAGCGTCTTAAACACCTTTTCCGGATCCTCGCCCAGTATCCTTGCTATCTGCTCACCGCTGAGTGTCGGATCAGCCTCATATGAATGGCTTTCATAGGCTATCTTCTTCCCATCAAGAACTCTCATCACATTTGTCTTATCATTTGCTTTCACGCTTACCGGGATCTTCATTTCTTAAGACCTGTTTTTATCATTTCCGTAAAGACCTTCTTTACTTCCTTATTTGAAAGAACCGCTTCCAAGAGGCTGTCATTAGGCTTGGAATCATTCTTTAATACTTCCATTGCCTCCTTCTTGGTCGTAGTACTTGCAGCCCTGTAGAGCTCTACAAGCTTCTTTTCGGTAGCGGTAAGCTTTAGGGATGAAGCTGTTGAAGTCGGTTTCTTTGCCGCGGGCTTTGCTGCCGGTTTCTTAGTTGTTGTCTTCTTTGCTGTTGTTGTCTTCTTTGCTGTCGTTGTCTTCTTTGCTGTCGTTGTTTTTTTTGTTGTCGATGCTGCCTTTGTTGCTGCCATAGTAAATTGCCTCCTTCTTGAAACTATAGTATCCTTACATCAGATATCCTATGTCAAATACACACTCACCATATTTCATACTTGATCTACTTTCCTATCAGTGCCAGTATGGCTTCTGATCCTTATGACTGTAGCCCTTCATCCTCTCCTTGTATCCGTCAAGGATATGCTCATACTCCACGATCACGGCAGGCTTAATTCGACCGGAAGAGCGGAAGGTATTCAGTGCATCTTCCAACTCCTTCAGATTATCCCGGGCATTGTCCTTATAGTTGTTCGACATATTCATCTCAAGCTGCTGAATAATGCCGTCCATTTCTTTTTCTTCTCCGCTCTTAAACAATCTCATCTGTTTGCTTTCTCATTCATCCAAGACGATATCTCCGGTCCGTTTCCGATCTCCTCATTGGGTATTAGGATAACTCCGGGGATATTTAATATTATATAGGAGTTATTACGGATATAACGTGTTAAAACGCAGGAAGTCTGCACATAATAGTGCTTATTCCATTCAATATCCTCTTGCCTATCAGAACGCAAAGTCAAATTCAAACTTTTCACCTACAGTAAACGGACTGTCAGCACTTTCTGTCACTTCAAATGATGCATTCTCCCAGCCATTCATCTTAATAATTCCCTTAACATTTTCACCGTAAGAGACAAATTCATATTCGCCATCACCTATTTCTTTAAATGTGCCTTCTATTCCACCCAATCTGTAGATTGATATTAGCGCTTCATTATCAAGCTCCATTCCCGTTCTGGTTATCAGAGAGCTGTAAACCTCTCCGGAACCCTGATCATCAACATATGTCCCGTACATGGATCTTGGCGGCATATTGTAGGTCTCGCCCTTTATCTTTGCAAGTTCATTGGCAAGAATGCATACCCGGTTAAAGGTAATTCCTTCAAAGAAACCATTTTCATTCATAGGATACATGCTTCCGCCATCTTCCATACTGCCGATATTCTCTAATTTAACTTCTTCTTTCATTGATACCCAGTTTCTCTGATCGGCCAGCAATCTTTCTTTTGTTTGTTCATCAGCTGTGTTGCTTATCCTGCTCCAAAGGCTGTTCAGCTCTTTATCCCAAATGGTATATGACCATTTCGATGCCATGTTCATTTCGGCCTGCGTCTCTGCCTTAGAAGCCATTAACGAATACTTTGCGGCCACTTTCTGCACATTGTCGATTTCAGCCTGTAAGGAAGAAGCTGATTCTATTGCATTTTTAACATCTGCTTCTATTTGCGGATCATAATCCTTGAAAAAATCCCCGGAAAATCCGTCATCGGTTGAGGTTTCAGATTCGTTTTTCGCTTCCGGTTCCGAATTCCCGGCTGTTTCTTCGGAAGGTTGTATGATAGGTTCTCTGTTTTCTGCTTCATCTTCGATTGTGATCGTATCAGTTACTGCTTCTGCCGGTTCTTTGACTTTGTCTTTGTTACATCCGGAAAGGATAACGGTGGCTGCTATAAGCCCAAACATAATAATTTTTTTCATTGTATTTCCTTCCTTTAATCGTAGCGGTTCTAACTTTTTTAGTTCATAATCAACCGATATGGAATGTCTCTGATTTTCAATATCTGTTGATACCCATGCTACAGTTCCTTGATTCACCAAAAACACATTTACTGTAAACAAAGATATAATAGACCGTCATGGGTTGAGGTTTAGGATTCGTTATTCGCTTCAACACAACCTGCAACAATCATAAGATCCGAAGGGTTTAATTCTATCTGGACTCCTACCTTCCCCGCACTCACAAATATCTTATCATAGCAACGGCCTTCTCGCTACATACTTTTGCCGCCTTTTTAAGATCAAGCTCTTCCTTAACGGGGACCACGAATACATAATTACATTTGTCTTATCATTTGCTTTCACGCTTACTCTCCTTAGCTTTACTAATCACTTCTTCCATGACCTTCTTACCCGCTATCGTTGAGTTTACCCGGTTAAAATCATAGTCCTTGCATCCGTCTGTTATTCCCGGCATGAAAAACATATCTTCACATATATAAATACACCATTACAGCCTAACCCCGTCCCCCCGGGTCCAAGTCCTCCAGCCACATCTTAACCGATGCATCGCTTGGCATACGCCAGTCTCCCCTCGGTGACAGGGATACGGAACCCACCTTGGGTCCGTCAGGCAGGCAGCTCCTCTTAAACTGCTGTGAGAAGAAACGTTTAAAGAAATTTCCTGCCGCTTCCCTGACCTCTTTCAAAGTCAGTTCCGGATATGCCTTTAATGCATAAGCTACGATCCTTGACGGTTCAAATCCGTATCTTAAGGTATAGAAGAGGAAGAAATCATTCAAATCATACTTTCCTATCTTCTCTTCTGTTTTCTGTGTGATCTTTCCATCCGTACTCGGGGTGAGTTCGGGCGTGATCGGAGTATCACAGATCGATTCAAGAACCTCTTTAAGCTCATTGTTTCCACACATCCCGGCATAGGATTTACAGATGAAACGTACCAGGGTCTTTGGTACCGATGAGTTTACGGCATACATGGACATATGATCGCCGTTGTATGTACACCATCCAAGAGCTAGCTCCGACATATCACCGGTTCCCACTACAAGGCCGTTCTTCATGTTAGCTGCGTCCATAAGAAGATATGTCCTCATCCGTGCCTGGGCGTTCTCGTAAGTAACATCACCCTCACCCTGATAAGTCAGTTCATGTCCAAGCTGCGATAGATGCAATTCCACCCCTTCCTTTATCGGGATCTCGTATGCTTCATCAGCCAGTAACTCCATCAGTCTGTTGGCATTTTCATATGTAAGGCCTGATGTGTTCCCCTGACTGGGCAATGTATATGCAATTATGCGGATGTCAGGTATAAGCTTCTTTGCTTCCACACAAACAAGCAGGGCAAGGGTTGAATCAAGGCCCCCCGATATACCGATGATAAGATTGTTTAAGCCTGTTGCACGTACTCTTGTTGCAAGACCGCTTGACTGGATCTGAAGGATCCTTCGGCATCGTTTGTCCCTTGTATTGTCATCCGAGGGTACAAATGGATTTCTCGGAACGGGATATTCATATTTCTCAAGAATCTGCGCCATTTCGTCAATATCCGCCTCATTCTTTCCGGCTGCCTGCATATTTACGGATACCCTTCGATAGTTCGAAATAAGGTCATTTTCATATGTGTTCTGATGCCTTCTGTCATGCATGATGCACAAAAGATCGATCAGGACTTCTTCAACATACGTATGATCCGGGAATATTGACTCTCCGATAACGCTTCCGTTTTGAGCAATTACCGTATGTCCCGAAAATACAAGATCGGTGCTGCTCTCATGTGTTCCCGACGAACAATAAATATATACACAGTAGCATGACCCGCTCTGTTGCTTTACAAGTTCTCTTCTATACTCCTGCTTTCCTATAAGTTCATCCGAAGCCGACAGATTGGCTATGATATTTGCTCCTGAAAGCGCCGCATGCGTACTTGGTTTATCCGGTACCCACAGGTCTTCACAGATCTCTACTCCTAGCACTGCTCCGGTAACATTATCCTCTGCGAGGATATCCGTACCGAAAGGTATTTCCTCATCCCCTATGCGTATGATTTTTCCCTTAATACCTTTACCCGGAGAAAACCACCTGCACTCGTAGAATTCCGAATAATTGGGAAGATATGATTTGGGAATAACAGCCTTTACCTTACCCCCGGAAATAATGGCGCCACAGTTATAAATACAGTTTTCAAACCTGACCGGAAGGCCGACAACTACAGTCAGTTTCAAATCCTTTAAATGATCCGCTATTTTTACAAGAGCAGTTTCGGCTTCGTTTAGCAATAAATCGCTCTGAAACAGATCTGCACAGGTATATCCGGTAAGTGACAATTCCGGAAAGATGATAAGGCCGCTGTCTGAATGCTCATCTATAACTTCCAGAATCTTTTTTGTATTGTAAGTTATATCTCCGATCTTAAGTTCCGGAACAGCCGCCGCAACTTTTATAAGATTATTTTTCATATAAAAGGCTCCTAAAATACTCAATCTTTTATCTTGTTAACATGTCTTGCGAAGTGTCTGCAGGCTGATAAGCAGATGTTCGTTCGCAACATCGTTATATACTTCACACTTGCTTCCGCTTAGATCATATACATGAACAATGTTCTTAAGCGCTTCTTTATCTTCAAAATCACCCGTTATATCAGGATATTCATTGAGTTTCCCGGGATGGAAATGAATCGTTTTCTCATTATTAAACATCGCAGTATAAAGAATCTGTGCCTCAACAAGATCCTGAAATATATGACTTCCGTAGGACAGTTCGGGATTGTAGCCCGCCTCCGATTCTTCGGTCTCGCATATAACCTCAAAGGCACTTATATCGGAGAATGAAGTCGGTACCCCAAGCTCCGGGGATGTTGTTCCCACACGTCCCGGTACGATAAGCATCATATGTTTATTCATGTCCCTGTAATGCCAGTTGATCTTCCCCACAAGTTTGGCAACAAGATCCTTCTCCCTGTAGGGCATGGAATAGTATTTTACAGGATCCACATACACGATAAGATCAAGCTCCGTTGTTTTGCACATACCCATTGATGCACCCCTGCTTTCAAGGAGAATATTCTCAACGGGAATATCCGACGGGATAACGGTGCCTGATTTTGACTTTTGGACCTGAAGCGGACGACACTGAAGTAGATCTATGGAATATTCCCCATTCTCCGAAATATTTATGGTGAATTCCGTATCAACCGGATACTCGTACTCCTCCTGTATGCATGAGAGCATCCTCTTCATCTGCTCCATCAGGGTTTTGTTCTCAACCAGCCCCTTACAAGAGATAAACTTAACCTCCCGGCGTCTGCCCATTTCACGAAGTCTTGATTCTGCATCATAATCATGTTCAAGCAATATTCTGTCAAGATATCCCGGTATATCCGGTTCCAAAATATCCAGGGACAATTTTTTAAGAGTCTGTTCGGTCATATTTATGACCTCTGTCTTGCCCTGGGAAAACTTATGTTTATCGGCGGAAGAAGAATATGAGGTTTTCTGAGGCATATCCAGATTGACAATCCTGGGATATGAACCTTCGGTACGATCGACAGCAGAAGTTCCCAGTCCCATTACAAGCCGGAGCATTCCCGCAGTTGGATCGGTATCCTTCATTATCCTGTAAGGACTGTAGGAATACCCCACACCGGCTGCACAGGGTAGGTAGTTTGATCCATAATACGAACCGGAGACACGCTGGATAAGAAGTGCCATCTGCTCATCTCTCTTATCAAGTCCACGCCGCTTACGGTAATCAAGTGCCGACAGACTCATGGAACTTGCATATACAACCTTGATGGCATGCTCGAATTCATTAAGTCGGTCCTCAAGACTTCCTCTGTTCACACAAAATACCGATTCATATTTTCCGGCAAAAGCATTTCCGAATCCGTCCTCAAGAATGGAACTGGAACGGATAATATACGGATCTTGTCCGTAATATTCGATTATCCTGACAAACTGATCACGCATAGCCTCGGAAAAGACACCGGCCATTATCTTATCCGCAAATTCCTGTGCCAGTTTAAAGTATCCGTCCTCCGTCCTTTGCTTTATCCGTGTATCCCAGAGGTTGTTATCAACAATATAGGTATAATACAGATCCGAACCGACATAAAAAGAATCATGTGGCTCGAGAATTTCATTGATATCCGGTTCTTTATTCCTGATGATCGCCCGGGCGAGTAGCATTCCGCAGGCCTTTCCCCCTATCATGCCTGTTCCGACCATATGATCCCTTACCGCAAAATAATCTTCCGATGTGAAATGTTTCTTGACCATATCCCGCATTTTGGGATCTCGGGTCATCATAATGTCACACATCTTGGAACAGTCATCGGCAATATCCATCCCGTTTTCTTTAAGCAGCTTTACCCGGTTAAAAAATCTGTCCCAGGAATCCGAATACTGTTCCTCTGCAGATCGCTGCGCCTGCCCCAGTGTCTGATAAAACCTGCTGGATTTTACCCCGTCAAGTATGGGACGGAATTCACCTGTCTCAGGGTCATAAGTATGAGGCAGAAACATAGTTTCGGAATTCCTGTTCCACACTTTTTCCGGCCTTACATATATATTCTTTTTGTCCGAATAAACATCTAAGAAGAGCTGTGTGGTATTAAGGATCTTGTTTATAGCTTGTACCGAATGCTTACCCCTTATTATGGGAAAAAATGCAATTGTATCAAGGATAAAGAGGAAGGGGCAGGTGACTCTGAAAAAGTTACCCATCATAAGGTCCGTGGCCCACGCTGTCTGAAGCTCAGACAGACAGTCAAATACATAAAAGGCATCGTAACCTTCCTTCTCTATAACATTATGGATATCCACTGTGAAGTTCTCAAACCGGTGGGATAAAGGGATATTCACCCTGTTTATCTCGGGACGGTCTTCAAGAAGAGGCTCATGCAGTGCAAATCGGAAATAAATGATATTGCGTTTATCCTCTATAGCCTGTCTGACATAAGGCTCCATAAAGAGCTTAAACTCGGACAGATCTGAGACCCTCCACACAACATTGTCTCCCAGTCTGATGTTATCCAGCGCCTTATCCATTTCAGGAATACCACTCTTTATTCTGTCGAATGCTGCCATATGATTATCTCCCTCATAACAAAAAAGGCGTTCATCCGATAATGGATGAAACGCCTTTGTTTCCGTGTTTTCTTGCCTATATATTAGCACAATAATGAGTTTTGGTCAACTTTCAGGCGGACCTTGGGGTCCACCCACCTTGGACCCATCACATCTTCCAGTTTTGTGATATAAGCTGCTGCGTAGTCATACGCTTATAAATACTGTTATATCCTGACAGCAGCTCAGGACTACCCTGTTCGGCAACTACCCCATCCTTAAGCACAACAATGTGATCGGCTTTCGCAATGGTCCTCATTCGATGGGCAATGATCAAGACCGTCTTATTTTTAATCAGTCTGGACAAAGCTTCCTGTATCGCTGTTTCGTTCTCCACATCAAGCGAAGCTGTCGCTTCATCCAGGAGTATCACAGGTGCATCCTTAAGAAAGGCCCTCGCTATGGATATTCTCTGTCTTTCTCCACCGGATAACTCACTTCCGTTTTCTCCGATATTTGTGTTGTACTGATCGGGAAGAAGCTTTACGAACTCATCGCAATTTGCAAGTTTTGCAGCTTCCATAACCTCTTCATCCGTTGCCCCGCTCCTGCCGATCCTTATATTTTCCATAACGGAATTATTAAACAAAGTCACATCCTGAAATACGATTGAATATTTTGAAAGCAGGGTTTCCGGATCCACTTTGGAGATATCTGTGCCCCCAAGTGTGATCTTACCGCTGTTAACATCCCAAAATCTTGCCGCAAGTCTTGATATAGTTGTTTTTCCTCCACCCGAAGGGCCGATAAGTGCTGTCACCTGTCCCTGTTTTGCCGTGAAGCTTACATCCTTAAGTACATCTGTATTGTCATCATACTTAAATCCGACGTGATCAAAAACGATATCATAGCCATTATTCTTTAACTCTTCGGAACCTGTCTGGATATCATGTGAAAGTACTTCATCCAGACGTTCACACTGTATGCCCGTAGCTATGATCGCTGCGAAGTTCTGCAACGAGATCTCCATCGGAGCATAGAGTCTTGATACCAGCATAAGGAACATAAAGAACGTAAGCAGATCTATATCTCCCTTTGCAAAAAGTGCTCCGCCCACTACTGCAGTTGTTCCTATACCCAGTTTTAAGATGATCGCTGCCGAGTTTACATACACGGCCATTTTTAATTCGGTAAACAGAGCAAACTTCTCAACTTTTTTTATCTTACCGTCAAGTTCCTCCATATATCTGTCCTGTGCGTTGTTTGCTCTTAAATCTCTGATGGATTCCAGACATTCCTGTACTCCGTCCGCCATTTCAAGCTTAACTGCCTGATTCTTTCGTATTGCTCTTTTTTCCGCTCCTGCACAGGTTATCACAATGGTAAACGAGACGGGGATCACCCAGAAGCTTGCAAGCACCATCCTCCAATCAAAGAGGAAAAACATACTGATGCCTACGATACACACAGATACCACCGCGCCTATAAGCTCCGGTATCCAGTGGCTTGATGCCGTTTCGATCATGGCACAATCTCCCATGATGTTCGTTGTAAGATCTGCGATATTCTTCTTGCCAAAGTATGAGAGAGGAAGCTTTCTCAGCCTTTCCGCTATAGTTGTTCTTCTGACGCTGCTCTCCTTATATGTCGTAAGAAACGTTGCATTGTATTGTATATAGTTGGTGAAGAACACCATAACGATCAAAATCACAGAACCGGTTATATAAAACGGTATTCTGCTTTTGTTTAAATTATTTTCCAAAAGATCCTTTATAAGCGTATACAAGATGCCTGCCGACATCATAAGGATAATATTAGTGACGGTAACACTTACGCATGCCTTGATCATATCCTCCGCACCCTGTTTTGAAAGCGCGTATTTATGTTGTAATCTCTCTATCACTGCCCCCGAGTTCTTCCCGGGGGAGCCCACCGGCTTTGAAGCATCAATAAAACTCGTCAAAGTTTTTTCATTCTTCATCTTCACGCACCTACCTTCCATTCGATCGATCTTGTATACTCATCAAACATATGCTTATACAAGCCATTTTTTCTCATCAGCTCATCGTGATCTCCGGACTCGATGCACTTTCCGTCATCCATAACGAATATCCTGTCCGCATTCATAACCGTGCTTAATCTGTGTGCGATCATGATAAGAGTCTTGTCTTTCGAAAGCTCTTCAAATGCAGCCTGAACCTTAGTTTCATTATCAGGGTCGGCAAACGCAGTAGCCTCATCAAGTATAAGTATAGGCGCATCTTTTAAAACAGCCCTTGCTATCGTGATCCTCTGCTGTTCTCCACCGGAAAGATAGGTCCCTTTTTCTCCCAATACCGTACGTATTCCATCCGGAAGCTTTTCGATGATATCCATACACTGGGCTTTTTTCAGCGCTTCAAGAACTTCCGCTTCACTTGCATCAGGTTGTGCCATGCGGACATTTTCCAAAATAGATTTCTTTATCAGTCTGCTGTCCTGAAACACAAAGGAAACCTGTTCCATAAGCATCTTTGAAGACAGGTTCTTTATATTTGCGCCACCTATCAGAATTTCCCCGCTTGTCACATCAAAGAATCTGACCATCAGCTCTGCCAAAGTGGTCTTTCCGGAGCCTGACGGACCCACTAAAGCCACATGTTCACCCGGCTTTATCGAAAGACTCACATCGCTTACCGCATCTCTTATTGCATCTTTATAACGATACGATACATTCTTTAGTTCAATCCCGTGGTCTATCGGTTTCTGATCTGTTTTTCCCTCTGCAAGCGGCTCGATCTCCATGATATTTTCCACTCGTTTCATAGCATCGATCAAGGTCATCTCTGCCTCTCCGGAATATGCGATCTTGGTAAGTGCTATTGTCACAAGCGGTGTAATGATAATGTAATACATGATATTCAGGATGTTGGCATTATCCACACCGTTCTTCGTCACCACAAAAGCAGCGATAACAATAAATGCAAATATGGCATTAATACAAGTCATAAATCCTGCCATGGGAAATCTGAGCATCAGCGTGTAATCCGTAGCCCACTTGCCAAAGCCGTCTATACACTCTTTGAACCTTTTGAATGAATGTACCGTCTGGCCGAATGTCTTTACCACAGGAACTCCCCTGACGTACTCAGTCGCCTCACTGCTCATGATTTCGAGTGCATCCTGGTACTCCTTCATTTTTTCCTGCATGCTTTTTCCCATCATCGTCATCATACATGCAAATCCAATAAGTGCCGGGATCATACATATAATTCCTATCTTCCGGTTAAAAGCAAACACCAGCACGAGCAACCCAACCGGTGTTACCGCAGCAACAGTCTTATCCGGAATATTATGTGCGATGTACGTCTCTGTCGCAGCCGTGGAATCGTTTACGATCCTCCTGATCTTCCCCGTACCATCCTCATCAAAAACTCCAAGGGGCAGTGTAATGATCCTGTGCATCAGGCTGCTTCTCATATTGGCCTGTACACGAAATGCTGCTATATGTGTACAGAAAAGGGCCAGTATGTATATGAGCAAAGCTCCAACGATCAAGGCAACAGCAGACCATGCATACCCCTTAATATCATCTAAATTCTCGCCGTTTAACGCAGTTCTTATGATCATCCATAACTCATAATAAGGGATCAGCGTCATTACAGCGCTCACAGCTGCCAGACACCTTCCCAGTATGATCAGGTTCTTATGCCCTCCCGCATATTCCCTGATCAGTTTCATGTGATCGTACTTTTCTGTCTTTTCCAACTTATAATCCTCCCTGTTTGTTTTATGAACCGATAACGATAGTTATCGGTTGTGCGTATTGGTTAGCTATCGCTAATCTCGAAACGATAGCTAACGCAAATAAAAAAGAGCCTTTCGGCTCTTCTTACTTAATACCCATTATCTTCATCCACCCCGGCATGAAGAATTCCTGAACTGTATTCAAATATTTAATAACC
>JAILNV010000011.1 GCA_024691125.1 Lachnospiraceae bacterium
AGCGAAGCTGTCCGGGCTTCCGACATCGCTGGATGAAGCCCTTGATGCTCTTTTGGCAGATCACGATTACCTGACGGCGGGAGGAGTGTTCCCCGAGAGACTGCTGACCCAGCTTGTGGGAAGATGCAGAAAGGCAAGTGAAAGGATTTCAAGACTGCCGCATCCTGCGGAGTTCGCTGAATATTACGATCTGTGAATACAAAACAGCGAAAAGACGCGTACTTTGAGACTGTTGTGAATAGTGACAAAATGCCCTCATACGTGAAGCAAATCTCTGTACAAAACGTTCAGGCTGCGATATAATTAATAAATCAGAATGAAATAAGGAGGTCTACCACATGATTTATTCAACAGAAGTAAAAGCAATGTGTCCGGTACATCAAGGCGCTCATCATGGTGCGGCACCCATACCGGAAGAAGCAAAATGGGTCAAGGCAAAAGGAGTTAAGGACATATCCGGATATACACACGGTATCGGATGGTGTGCTCCTCAGCAGGGCTGCTGCAAGCTGTCTCTTAATGTTAAGGACGGTATTATCCAGGAAGCTCTTGTTGAGACCATCGGCTGCTCGGGAATGACTCATTCGGCAGCTATGGCATCTGAAATACTTCCCGGTCTTACAGTGCTTGAGGCACTTAATACAGACCTTGTATGCGATGCAATCAATACTGCAATGAGAGAACTCTTCCTTCAGATCGTTTATGGACGTACGCAGAGTGCATTCTCTGAGGATGGTCTTCAGATCGGTGCAGGACTTGAGGATCTTGGCAAGGGAGCCCGTTCGATGGTCGGCACTACATACGGAACACTGGAGAAAGGACCCAGATATCTTGAACTTACCGATGGTTACATCACCCAGCTTGCTCTCGATGAGGATGATGAGATAATCGGATACAAGTACATCAACTTCGGCAAGATGATGGACTTCATCAAAGCCGGTGATGATGCCGCTACTGCAGTTGAGAAGGCTTCAGGCCAGTATGGTCGTGTTGCCGATGCGGTCAAGTTTATTGACCCTCGTAAAGAGTGATTAAGGGAGGATATTAAAATGGCTAAATTTGAATCTTATGAAAGAAGAGAAAAACAGATCCTTTCCAAGCTCGCTGAGTACGGTATCGGATCGATAGATGAGGCTGAAAAGATCACAAAGGACGCAGGTCTGGATGTTTATCATATGGTAGAGAATATTCAGCCTATATGTTTTGAGAATGCCAAGTGGGCATATACAGTAGGAGCAGCTATCGCAATCAAGAAGAACTGCCGCAAGGCTTCGGAGGCAGCAGCTGCAATAGGCGAGGGTCTTCAGTCATTCTGTATACCGGGTTCGGTTGCAGACCGTCGTAAGGTTGGTCTTGGACACGGTAATCTCGGAAAGATGCTCCTTGAAGAAGACACCGAGTGCTTCGCATTTCTTGCAGGACATGAGTCATTCGCTGCAGCAGAAGGCGCGATCGGTATTGCTGAAAAGGCTAACAAGGTTCGTCAAAAGCCTTTAAGAGTAATCCTCAACGGTCTTGGCAAGGATGCTGCCCAGATCATTTCAAGGATCAACGGATTTACACATGTTGAAACAGAATATGATTATTTCACAGGTGAGCTCAAAGAAGTTTCACGTAAGTGCTATTCAAAGGATCCAAAGAGCCCGCGTGCGCTTGTTAACTGCTATGGTGCCAATGACGTTCAGGAAGGCGTTGCCATCATGTGGAAAGAGAATGTTGATGTTTCCATAACAGGTAACTCTACCAATCCTACCAGATTCCAGCATCCTGTTGCAGGTACTTACAAGAAGGAGCGTACAGATGCAGGAAAGAAGTACTTCTCTGTTGCATCAGGCGGCGGTACAGGACGTACTCTCCATCCCGATAACATGGCTGCAGGTCCTGCTTCATACGGTATGACAGATACAATGGGACGTATGCATTCAGATGCACAGTTCGCAGGTTCTTCATCGGTTCCGGCTCATGTAGAGATGATGGGTCTTATCGGAGCAGGTAACAACCCTATGGTCGGCATGACCGTATCTGTTGCCGTTTCTATCGAAGAGGCTGCCAAGGCAGGTAAGTTCTGATCGATAAACAAAGTATAATGTAATAACAGAAAGCCCTAAGGTCTGACCTTAGGGCTTTTTCAATGCAGGAAATATTATATCATGATCTAACAGTAACTTGAAAACATCATGCCGCTGTAATTGCTCGTAATATACGGAGAAGAATAGTTGTTTGCATTAGGATTCTTATAGGCTACTATCTTCTTGTTTGTATACTGCAGCGGATCCAATGATACCGAGTTTGCCTTGTCCAGAATATTATTCGCAAATTTCTTTACATTATCAAATCTTGTAAGCGAATCATCCTCCTCCGCAGTCTGCTGGATGAGGTTTTTGTCAAGAGAGATCTGTCCGTCCTCGCTGAAGTTAACTCCAAGAGCCTCCAGATCGTTATTAAAGCCGTTGCTAAGTCCTGTCATTTCACGTACAAGCGCCTTGGACTGTGGCTGTGAATCAAGGTATTTTGACGCATTCTGCAGGAAAGCGTTATATCCCGATATAAGATGGGATATATTGTCGGTAAGAGACTCGACATCGGTCTTTACACCTACCGATACCGTTTCTCCGTTTTCGGTGGTTCCCTTAAAGGTCAGATCATATGCCCTTCCGATAGTCACTTCGTTTGACGGCGAGGATCTGGCTTCGCCGTTTATGGTATAAAGTGCATTGGACGGGAATTCATCTACGGAATCCAATCCGAAGTATTTAACTGCTCCACGGGTTTTGCTTGTTTTGTCGTCACTTACTATGAACTGAAGTCCGGAGTCACCTTTAACACCGGTGTCATCCGAGCTTAACAGAAGAGAGAGGTTTCCGTTCTGATCTTCTGTTGTTTCGGCATGTATCCCGATGTTGGAGCGTGTAATAAGCCTTGCAAGCTTTTCTTCAATTGTCCTGTTTGTGTCACCTTCATTTATATTAAACTGGAATTCATAATCTATATCCCGCGACCGGATATCGAAGGAATAGGTGTCCGGCGGAAGTCCCATTTCATCCGGAGGCAGACCACGTCCCCTGTTTAGCTGTCGTGAAGCCAGCTGATCCACCGTCAGTTCTATCGGAGGCGGGCTTTCGGCTTGCGGACCGCCGGAATAGGAGGCGGATACAATGTCTTCGTTACTGCTCGCCACAGTCTTTTTCGACAGCATACCGTCACCGTTCTCACCGGACAGTGATGTGATTGTATTCTTTAGGGATCTTGCGCTTTCTTTAAGACTGACCGCGAATTCCTTGGTCTCCGGACTGTTATCTATGAGAAAAACAGGAGCGTCCTTATTTAGTTTGGCAATAGAATTAACGACGCCTTTCAGCTCACTCTTCTTATGGGCATCATACTTACTGTTTGAGCCCGAGCTGGCATACGCCGTCATATAATGATTGTAGACTGTATTTAAAGCAGCTATATCCGCCATAAGTGACCCTCCTTTCTTCCGTGATAAAGCCCATGATCCTTTGTCGTGAGCTGCCGGTTTATGATATCGGATAAGCTTTGGTTAAGGCTTCCTATATCCGTACCTCATGTCCATATGAGAACAGCCGGCAAATGGGTACACTTTTCGATATTTCTGTACTCATTATATCACCATACGTCACGGAATGCAACATATGTGACAATAAATAACTTAGTTTTTTTATAAAAAATGCCGAAAATGATCAAATGTATGTAAAACCTGTTGACATATCCAAGATTGTGTGGTATGGGGAAATTCCATACCATATATTGTATGCCTGAACGGACTTAATTTCCATAATTCTACCGTTTTTTATACATGATACCGCAAGGCACATCCAGTTTTTCATAATTTTGTTCTTCAACATAATTTAAAAGCCAGCCATCGATCTCATTTTCATTGGGAATGGGATCCGACACCACATCTCCGCTCGTAATATAGCTTCCGTATGTCTCGTCCATCACTAGTATGATATCAGGTATTTTATCCGGATTCATTTCATAATACGGTTTAAGCCTTTCACTGTTGAAGGCTGTTCTCCAGGTGGTCGGAGCTCCGCAGCGAAGATCGGTACACATATAACCCCATGGAAGAAGCTTTGTGATAAATATATTTCCGGTACCTTCGTTAATACTATCGCGTCGGCAGTATTTATGAATGGTTGCATAAGTCACGTTGTATGAAAGGTAGTGGTCCGGCGTGGTGAACAATCCTTTGGCAGGACCTTCGGAGATACGGAAGTTAAGCATCTGGACCGGAGCATCACGATAGATGTTGACAAGCCTTAACATCATGGTCTGTGTAAGTGATATACAGATAATTGCGGTACAGCATATAAGATACAGATATCCGCTTATCCTGCGGACTGATCTGCCGGTGCTTTCTCTGTTTGAAAGTGTTTCCTTCGCGAACTGTTCCAGAATGACCATGCAGCCTATGCTGCTGATGAAATGACCCATGGACAGAACATAAAGATACCCGTTTGACGAGTAGCTGTATACAAGCGAGAATATCATTCCGCTGACGATCAGTGTAAAGAAAAGCTTTATATCCTTCTTTTTCTGCATGAAGAAAAGTGGGAGAGTGAACAGACACAGAACTGTCTGTATATATCCGGTATGGCCAACAGAGGTAAGATACAGAAATACGAACAAAGCGACATCTGCTATAAAGACAAGCAGACGAAGCACACCGTCTGTGCCTTTCTTAAAGCGTGAGATAAGGGCTGTTGTCAATATCAGAAGATACGCGGCGTAGGCTCCGTATCCGAATACTTCATTGATGCTTATGAAGAACTTTCTGACCGGATATATAAGACTTGTACCGTGTTCTTCGTCGCTTAGTACATACGGAACTGCTTTTATGAAATCAGTCAGAGGCACTGTCAGAAGAAGGTATATTATAAATACTGTCGCCGGAATGACGATTCCTGCAAAGGTATAACGTATCACTTCATACAGTCTGGCTTTTGCTATCAGGTTTATGGCACGGTCGCTTAATTTTTTCTTTTTTTCGAGAACATATACAATGCCGGTTCCTGCCAATAGCAGGAAGTAAGCGATACTTAATGTCGGAAGGCTGAGGACGCTTAAGGCGAATATGATGCCCGACAATATGAGCTGTCCTTTGCTTTCGCTGGTGTAATAATGGTATATCAGCAGCATGGATATCAGGAAAAACTGGACTGAGAATGTATAATACGAAAGGGTTGCTATATTAAGATGGGTGTAAAACATCAGGAATAAGGCGCAGGTCATGGAGATAAATACAGAGGCGTGTTTTTTCAGGATATTGTACACTATAACAGCATTCAGAGTGCTCATAAGAACAAACAGGATCCTGAAATATACCACGATACCATCGATTGATCCGGTAACAGCTATATAAAGAGCGTAAAAGGGGAGCATAATAAGAGAGGACAGTTGTGTCGGGAACCATTCATGCCCAAAAATCCTGTCTCCTGTATACAAACGGTGGCATGTGGACAGATAGAAGGTTTCATCTGACCAACAGAAGCTGTAAAATGCCCTTATTATGAGGATAAGAGCACTTAGCAGAAACACAACATAAGGTAATGCGGATGGAATCTTTCTGATATATTTCTTCATGGTACGGACTCCCGTTTTTTATTTGATAAAAATGTGTTATAATTCAATTTATTATACATCAATAAGAAGGAATAATTCAATATTCAAAGAGGTTGTGATATGAGCTTATATGAGAAAATAGTAAAAGGTGAGGAAAAGATAGCGCTGGTAGGACTGGGGTATGTCGGAATGCCGATAGCAGTCGCTTTTGCAAGGAAGGTGGGAGTCATCGGCTTTGATCTGAATGAAGAGAAGATAAGACGGTACAAAAACGGAGAGGATCCCACTCAGGAGGTTGGAGACGAGGTTATTTCATCCACTACTGTTGATTTTACGAGCGATCCGGAAAGGCTTAAAGAGGCAAGGTTTCATATAGTTGCGGTGCCTACTCCTATCAATCTTGACAAAACTCCGGATCTTCATCCTGTTGAATCTGCCAGCAGGCTGCTTGGCAGGAATCTTACAAAAGGATCGATCGTAGTATATGAATCAACAGTATATCCTGGAGTTACCGAGGATGTATGCGTTCCCATACTGGAAGAGGAATCCGGACTTAAATGCGGAACGGATTTTAAGGTCGGTTATTCTCCGGAGCGTATAAATCCCGGTGATAAGCTCCACAGGCTGGAAAATATAAAAAAGATAGTGTCGGGAATGGATGAAGAATCCCTTGATGAAATAGCAAAGGTATATGAGCTTGTCATAGAAGTCGGAGTTCACAGGGCAGGCAGTATAAAGGTAGCCGAAGCTGCCAAGGTTGTCGAGAATTCCCAAAGAGATATAAATATTGCTTTTATCAATGAACTGGCAATGGCCTTTGACAAGATGGGAATAGATACAAATGAGGTCATTGACGCCATGAATACCAAGTGGAATGCACTTGGATTCCGGCCCGGGCTCGTGGGAGGACACTGTATCGGAGTGGACCCGTATTATTTCATTTATGAGGCTGAGAAGCTGGGATACCATTCGCGTCTGATATCATCCGGAAGACAGATAAATGATGACATGCCGGCGTTTGTGGGTGAAAATATAATCAAATATCTTGTGCTTGCAAATAAGCAGGTAAGGCAGGCAAAGGTCGTATTTTTCGGAGTTACATTCAAGGAAAACTGTCCGGATGTACGTAATTCCAAAGTCATCGAGATAATCAAACATCTTGAACAATACAGGATAACCCCGGTACTTGTGGATCCGAGAGCCGATGCATCGGAGGTTGAGAGAAGTTACGGGTATAAGCTGTCTGGGATAGAGGATGCCTGTGATGCAGACTGTATAGTAATAGCGGTTGCTCATGACGAATACAGGGAAAAGAGTCTTGATGAATGGAATACCTTCTTCAGAAGCTGTGAAGATAACGAAAAGGTCATCATAGACGTAAAATCAATACTTGATAAAAGAGCGGTAAAAGAAAAAGGATACAGATACTGGAGCTTATAATATGGCGCTATTCGTTAATGCTGATGATTTCGGAAAAAGTGAAGAGATAAACAGGGCTATATGCGAAGCCTTTGAAAGGGGATATATAACTTCGACGACTCTTATGGCAAACATGCCGGCAGCTAAAGAAGCATATCTGCTGGCAAAAGAGAAAGGTTTTTCGGATAAGGTGGGTGTCCATCTTAATATAACCGAGGGTATGCCGTTAACCTCAGGAATACGTAACAATCCATTAATATGTTCGCAGGATGGAAGCTTCAATGCCGCTTTTTACCATAATACGAAGTACAGGCTGTATATGGACAGACAATCGGTCGACCAGATCAGAGATGAGCTGGATGCACAGATAATGCTTTTTTTGGAACTTGGATTTAAAAACCTGCATATTGATTCTCATCATCATGTACATACAAATTATCCCGTATACCGTGCGATTAAGGAGCTGTCGTCCAAATACCGTTATGAATACATAAGGCTCAGCCGCAATCTGTACAGGGGCGGCAGCGCGTTTAACGGTATTTACAAAAGCATTTATAACAGGAGTATACGCAGGCTGTCAGATGCATGTTCGGCTTATTTCGGATCATACAGGGATCTGATGACTTATTTCCTGCTTGATCCGGATAACAGGGATGACAGAGACAGAGGGGCTTCTGAAGCCATGAGAAAGCTGTATGCGGATAAGGATGTGGAAATTATGGTGCATCCGATGTATGGAAAAAACGGTGAGCTTATGGATACGGATATACCGATGAAAGAAGAACGCTGCCTTGATATAAAGGGCTTTTAGTGGTATAATTACCATTATTTATGCGTTGTTATCCGACCGGTGGCATACTTATGCGTCAGAGGCCGGATTGTTGTGTTTATGAAAAAGGAAAGGACTAAAGCCTGATGAAAGGAATTATTCTTGCGGGTGGATCCGGGACAAGACTGTATCCACTGACAAAGGCAGTAAGTAAACAGATGATGCCTGTGTATGATAAACCTATGATCTATTATCCCCTGTCGATACTTATGCTTGCAGATATAAGAGAGATAATGATCATTTCCACACCAAGAGATCTTCCAATGTTTAAGGAGCTGTTCGGCACCGGTGAACAGCTGGGACTCAGAATGGAATATGCTGTTCAGGAAGAACCAAGAGGTCTTGCGGATGCTTTTATAATTGGTGCTGATTTTATAGGAACCGACAGTGTGGCACTTATATTGGGTGATAACATTTTTTACGGACAGGGATTTTCAAAGCTGTTAAGACAGGTGGCTTCAAGAAAGAGCGGAGCAACTATCTTCGGATATTATGTAAGGGATCCGAGGGAATACGGTGTGGTCGAGATAGGTGACGACGGAATGGCAGTTTCCATAGAAGAGAAGCCCAAGAATCCTAAGTCCAATTATGCAGTCCCGGGTCTGTATTTCTATGACAATGACGTTGTAAAGATAGCTTCGGAAGTCAAACCTTCAGCCAGGGGAGAGATTGAGATCACCAGTGTCAATAATGAGTATCTTTCCAGAGGAGAGCTTCGGGTTGAAACTCTCGGACGTGGATTTGCGTGGCTGGATACAGGTAATCATGATATGCTTCTTGCGGCTGCTGATTTTGTAAGCTCCATACAGAAACGGCAGGGACTGTATGTATCGTGCATTGAAGAAATTGCTTACCGAAGAGGGTTCATTACTGCGGACCAGCTGAAGGCATTGGCGCAGCCTCTTATGAAAACGGATTACGGAAGATATCTTACCGAGGTGGCAGAGGGATTATAGGATAAGTGAAAAGGCCGAGGGGTTACGGCCTGCTGTAAAGGCTTGGCGGGGGTATTGATAAAGGGAGAACATATGAGGGAAATTAAAGGAAACAACGAAGACAAGAAGGCTGTTAAGTATACAACTGTCGATTGGAATGCATACAAGGTGGGCAGGGGAGAAAAGGGTATCGGTTCAGATGATGAGGGCAGTCATCACGGGAGCCATCATGGAAGCCATCGCCATGAGGAATCATTTTCCGGCAAGGGTAATTTCAGACCGGATGATGTGGTTTCGGACAGTTTCGATGATAAAGTATTCAGAGAACTGAAGGATGCTCTCGGTAAAGAGGATGAAGAAGCATTAAACAGCAAAAAAAGAAAGAAAAAATCCCTGAATACCAAGCTTGAGGAGCTGGGCAGGGAGAATAATAAGGCAGAAGATTCAGATCTTAAATCCCTTGAGAACAATATAATAAAGAGTACTGAAGCGGCTTCGGATGATTTCCTTGCGGGTGCGGTGAAGGAGGTCAGTAAGGCGCTTGAAGAGTCAAACGATGACTTCTTTTTAAACGCGGTTTCAGAAGAGGCAACGTTTGAACTGCCGAAGCTGGACATTCATTTTGGCGATACTGCTGAGCTTTCGGGAATACAAAAGGCTATTGAGAATACCGATTTTGGCCGTATGATCGCTGAGGAGGATCATGATCTCGAAGCCGGTATAGAATCAGAGACTGCAAAGGAAATATTGGAGCAGGAGAGCAGTAAAAATATCAGGGAATCTTCAAAAGAAGAAAAATTATCAAAAGAGAAGAAGAATGAAGATGTTGAAACGAAAGAGGAGAGAAAGAAGAAAAAACGTTCACAGGTAACAAAAGACGAAAATATAAATGAATCTGCCGAGAAATCAGCTGCAGATCCAGAAAAGAAAGCCGACGAGGTAAAAGCCCCGGAGGAAAGAAAGAAACCTGCAAGAAAGGTAACGGCAGATAATGAAAAAAAGCCTGTGGAACCAACCGTTCCGGAGGAAAGAAAGAAACCCGCAAGGAAAGCAGCAGCGGATAATGAAAAGAAGTCTGCGGAAATAACGGCAGAGGAAGACAGAAAGAGATCTGGAAAAGATACCGTACCGGAAGGCAGGATAAGAGCCGGAAGAGAATCCGCCAAAGAAACAACAGGTGAGGCAAAAAAGAAGGCCTCAAAAGAACCTGCGTCTGAAAGAAAAAGGAAATCCGTAAAAGAGCCGCTGTCGGAAGATTTGAATCCTGCTATACAGGAGACCGAGGTTAAACGAAGGAAAAAATCAGCAAAGAAGCCGAATCCCGATGGTTTGGAAAAACCTGCCATAACAGAAGAGTCTGCTGAGAAAAAGAAGAAATCCGGTGATAGAAAGGCTTCAAAAAACAGGGGTTCGGATAAAGAGAAGGTCATCGTTCAGTCAGATGAACTCAAAGAGAGCAGGCTTCGGAAAAAGAAGTCATCTGTGAAGGCAGATAAAAAGCTTCCCGCAGAAATAAAGAGAAGCGTTGGAGAGGCTGAAGAAACAGGAAGGAAGAAGAGACAGGCCAAAACCGGCGAAGATAAAAAAACAGCTAAAAGCACAAAAGATAAAAATACTTCGCTTACTACAGATGCCAAGAAGCCGGTTGGCATTAAGAAAGCCGAGAAGGCTGCGAAGTCCGGTCCCAGTGAATTCAGAAAGAGATCAGCCGACTGGAAAGATAAGAAGACAATCGAAAAAACCGCGCAGACAGTATCCTTTAAGGAACGCAGGAAGCAGTTTGCAACGCGGATAAAGAATATAACACCGCTTCAGTGGAGCATTGCCGCAATGGGTCTTGTAATCCTGCTTTCGGGAGTTATGACTTCAGCGGTATATGCGAACTATCAGGGCGAAGAGAATAAGAAATCCGCCATAGCGAGTCTTAACAGATATAAAGAGGATGACAGTTATGCCGCAGTTGCCGAGGCAGTGACGGAGAATATGTTTCCGGAAGCGGCACAGGAACCGGAAACGCCGGAGATAAGAACGCTTTCTCTTGAGATGACCTCGGTTGAAAAGGATCTTAAGATAAAGCTGGTGGATGATGAGGATACGCTTGTCAAGGATGTTACCTGGAGTGTAACCGTACAGAAGGACAATGAAGGCCAGGGAGAGACTTCGGAAGACAGTGACGATTCCGGAACCGTTTATGAAGATGATGACCGGGACGGAATAATATATATAACCGATATAGCAGCAGGGGAGTATTCGGTAACCCTCAACCCTTCGGATTCTCTTGCCGATTACATCCTGCCTCAGGAAAAGCAGCTTGTTTCGGTAAAGGCTACAATCGAGTATAAGGTTATAGCCAATATAAAGGACGAAATAAAAACAGAAAAGGAAGTAAATGTAGCGCTGGAGGATCCAAACGGAAATCAGGCTGCTGATGTTGAAACCGCTCCTCCGGCAAGCAAGGACACAGTTGAGTGGGTTGAATCCAGCAAGACCATAGATGGTGAAGAGTATGTGGAAGCGACCCCCGATCTTAGCAAAACCGCTACTGCAGTGAAGAAGGAAAATGGCTTTATTGCAGCGATCAGGAGGATAGGAAGCAGTATAAATGCATCATTAAAGGGCGGACGTATTCTGGGCTTCAGGATGCCGGCAGGATATCTGGTGGCAACGAGTGATCAGAACCCTACTGACGATGATAACGGGGACGAAGATGAGCAGAAGCCAACCGAGACACCAACGCCGACTCCGACACCGGATCCGACAGATACGCCTTCGGATATTCTGGTTGAAGAACCCACTCAGATACCGACGTCGACACCGACTCCGACACCGGCGCCCACACTTGCACCGGGTCAGAGTGAGATAGATCTGGATAATAACAACCCGTCTCCGTCGGAAGATCATACGGTTAAGGAAGATGCAAGCCTGTCTGTTTCGGGACAGAATTCTGTAGCGGTCGGATCGAGTATTACACTTACTGCAGATTTCAGTCCCGGCAGTTCTACCGTATCATGGAGCGTATCTGACAGCAGTATTGCCTCCATTACGGATAACGGCAAAACATGTGAGATAAAGGGAATAAAGGGTGGAAGCGTTACCGTGACCGCAACATGCAGCAACGGTAAGAGTACGACTGTCACTGTCAATGTTTCGACAGGAGAATACAGTGATGACGCAAAGCTGTATGATGCAAGCAAGAATCTTCTGTACGTTAAAGATGGCGATAATTACAGGCCTGCTACTTATGCTGATTACAAGAGTGGTTCTTATTCCACCTATTATCGAAAACAGGAAGGATATCTTTATACAGGCTGGCAGAATATTGAGGGAAAGACATATTATTACAGAAGTGATCATACATATGTGACCGGTGAACAGATCATACAGGGTATTAAGTATACGTTTGGAGCGGATGGGGCTTTGGCTACCGGCTCCGGTACTCTGGGAATAGATGTTTCCAAATATCAGCCAAGTATTAACTGGGCATCGGTAAAAGCATCGGGAGTTAATTATGCGATAATAAGATGTGGCTACAGAGGAGCAAGTACGGGAGTACTCATTCAGGATCCGTATTTTACTTCACATATTAAGGGAGCCAAGGCTGCAGGACTTAAGGTCGGTGTTTATTTCTTTACAACCGCACTTACAGAAGCCGAAGCCGTTGAAGAAGCAAGTATGTGTGCTGCATTGTGTTCCGGTTACGGAATAAACTATCCGATCTTTATAGACTGTGAGAACAGCTCAAGACCGGGTTATAATTCTATGTCAGCTGCACAGAGGACGCAGATAATAAAGGCATTCTGCAATACCATTAAGTCGGCAGGATACACGCCGGGTGTTTATGCGAATAAGACATGGCTTACGAGTTATATGAACACCTCTGCACTCGGAGGCTGCAAGATATGGCTGGCACAGTATAATGCGGCAGGACCTACATATTCGGGACGTTATGATATATGGCAGTATACATCCAAGGGTAAGGTAGACGGCATCAGCGGTTATGTTGATATGAATCAGTCATATCTTGGATACTGAGACTGAAACTGAAACAGCATCAGATATCGTGTCTGCACGTTAAGCTGATGTTGTTTACAGGATAAATACTCAAAGAGAAATATAAAGAAGGTAGAAGAAATGGGCAAAATAAAAGTAGAAACATGTGAAATAGAGGGGCTTAAGATAATCACCCCTACTGTTTTCGGGGATGAGCGCGGATATTTCATGGAAACCTATAATTTTAACGATTTTAAGGAAGCCGGCATAGATCTTGAGTTTGTTCAGGATAATCAGTCGGCATCAAAAAAAGGTGTTCTCAGGGGACTGCATTTTCAGATAAACTACCCACAGGACAAGCTTGTAAGGGTCATAAGAGGAGAGGTTTTTGATGTTGCCGTTGATATGCGTCCCGGGTCAAAAACCTACGGTCAGTGGCATGGAGTAAGGCTGTCTGAGGAAAATAAGAAGATGTTTTTCATTCCAAGAAATTTTGCCCATGGTTTTCTTGTTCTGTCGGACTATGCGGAGTTTACTTATAAGTGTACGGATTTCTACCATCCGAATGACGAAGGAGGGATCATATGGAATGATCCGGGACTTTCCATCAGCTGGCCGATAGAAGAAGGCCTTGAGCTTACAATATCGGATAAGGATACCAAATGGCCGGTATTTGATGAGATAAGAAAGGACAGATAGGCGGCTATGTCCGGAAAGAAGAAGCTTATAGCTGTTGTGTCGGTTGCTGTGCTGGCACTGAATCTTTATATAATATTTCACCATAATCCCTTGGCGGACAGAACACAGGAAATAATCAAAAAGATAGTTTCCTGTGTTATTCTGGAGGGATTTTATGTTGTTTTTCTGAAAATGTATGACAAGATAGTTGTCCTTCCAATTGAGCTTTACCAAAACAGAAGGCTGATCTGGAAGCTTGCCAAGAATGATTTTAAGACAAGATTCGCGGGATCCTATCTTGGTATTTTTTGGGGGTTTGTTCCACCGATAATAACCGTGCTGCTTTACTGGTTTGTATTTGGAGTGGTTATGCCGAACAGGGCAACCAATATAAAGGGCGATATGGAACTCCCTTATATACTGTGGCTTATAGTCGGGATAGTTCCGTGGTTCTATTTTTCGGAGGCGATATCCGGCGGTACAAATGCGCTTCTTGAATATAATTATCTGGTTAAAAAGGTCGTATTCAAAATTAGTATTCTCCCCATAATTAAGATTTTGTCGGCTTTATTTGTACATGCTTTCTTCGTATGTTTCACAATGATCCTGCTTGCATGTTATGGATTTTTCCCGGATCTTTACACCTTGCAGCTCATTTACTATTCGTTCTGCATGTTTATGTTTGTTTTGGGATTGAGTTATATAACATGCTCTTTAGTGGTTTTTTTCAGGGATCTTGGACAGATGATAGCCATCGCGCTGCAGGTCGGTATATGGGCGACGCCTATATTGTGGAATCTTCATCTTCTTGATAACAAGCCGGTGCTGAAGTTTATTATTAAGCTTAATCCGATGACATATATAGTGGAAGGCTACAGAGGCGCGATCTTCGATAAGATAGGTTTTTGGGAGACCTTCTACTCAACAGCCTATTTCTGGATACTGACGGCAGTTACATTTGCTGTCGGAGCACTGGTATTTAAGAGGCTTAAGGTACATTTTGCGGATGTACTGTAAATCTCAGTAAAAGAAAGACAGAGTATGAGCGATAACTATGAATCAAAGGTGGCCATAAGCGTCAGTCATCTTACAAAAATATATAAGCTTTATGACAGAAACCGGGATCGGCTTAAGGAGGCTCTTCATCTGAGCAAAAATATTAATTTCAGAGAGCATTATGCCCTGAATGATGTGAGCCTTGAAGTAAAGACGGGTGAGACTGTAGGTATTATAGGAACCAACGGATCGGGTAAATCCACCATACTTAAGATAATCACAGGCGTGCTCAATCCAAGCCGCGGAGAGGTTAAGATAAATGGAAGGATTTCGGCTCTGCTCGAGCTTGGAGCCGGGTTTAATATGGAATTTACCGGTATTGAGAATATCTATCTTAACGGAACCATGATCGGTTTCTCGGAGGAAGAGATAGATGCGAAGCTTCAGGATATACTGGATTTTGCGGATATAGGTGATTTCGTATATCAGAAGGTCAAGACTTACAGCAGCGGTATGTTTGTAAGGCTTGCATTTGCGGTGGCCATCAACATCGATCCGGAGATACTTATAGTAGATGAGGCTCTGTCGGTGGGAGATGTTTTTTTCCAGAATAAGTGTTACAGGAAGTTCGAGGATTTCAAGAAGCAGGGTAAGACAATCCTGTTCGTGAGCCATGATCTGTCTTCGGTGAGTAAATACTGCGACAGGGTAATCCTGCTTGAAAAAGGAAAAAAGATAGGCGAAGGTTCGCCAAAGGAAATAATCGATATGTACAAGAAGGTACTTGTGGGCCAGCTCGATATGCAGAGTAATACGCGCAAAAGTGCAGACCTAAGCACCGGAAGCAAATGGAAGGACAGGATGCAGCTTAATCCTGACAAGGATGAGTATGGGAGCGGACTTGCCGAGTTTGAAGATTACTGTGCGTATGATAAATCCGGTGAGATAACAAATACGATAATCAAGGGAGAAGAATTCACAGTAAAAGTCAAGATAAGATTCTTTGATACCATTCAGGAACCCATATTTGCGGTATCCTTCAAAAACAGACAGGGTACGGAAATAACCGGAACAAATACGATGTTTGAGAAGATTTCGACAGGTACTGCCGTTCCGGGTGATGTGATCGTAGCAACGTTCACTCAGAATATGAGCCTTCAGGGAGGAGAGTATCTGATATCTCTCGGATGTGTCGGATACAGGGAAGGCGAGTTTACCGTATATCACAGACTGTATGATGTTTTCAATCTGACGGTCATATCGGATAAGGATACTACGGGATTTTATGATATGGACAGTATAGTGACTGTCAGGAATGAGGATGATAATGATGAGGCTTAACAGGAAGCCTGAATAAACAGATCAGGATCAACAGTTTGAAATGGACAGACAGAACTGAGAATAACGCTGTATTCATTTACGGCGCCGGCGAAGAACAGGACGGGCAGCAGGCATGGATAAGATGGAAGCCATAGGAAACGTGGTGTTGAATTATAAATATTACAAAGGAGAGGATCTTTATTCGGAAGGTGTGAGCGAGGATCTTCTTCTGCAATATGTGACTGAGAATAAGGAATCGGATTATCCTCATGTTATACAGAATACAAGATCCTGGCCTGTGCTTTATCATTTATCGTCGGAAAGAGAGAATATCTGTAGCTGGCTTCCTATAAAGAAGACCGACAGGGTGCTGGAAATAGGATCGGGCTGCGGTGCGGTTACAGGCTGCCTGTCAAGGCTGGCAGAAAGGGTAACCTGTATTGAATTAAGCAGGAAGAGAAGCACGATAAATGCGGTAAGGCATAAGAACCTCAGCAATATAGAGATCATGGTCGGTAATTTTGAGGATATTGAGCCCGAACTGACTGAGAAATATGACTATATAACCCTGATAGGCGTGCTTGAATACGCAGGGAGCTATATTAATTCGGATGACCCGTATCATGATATCCTTAAAAGAGTAAGCAGGCACCTTAACAAAGACGGAAAGCTGATAGTAGCGATAGAGAACAGGCTGGGGCTTAAGTATTTCGCAGGGTGTAAGGAAGATCATACAGGGATGTTTTTTGAAGGCATAGAGGGTTATCCGGAAACTGTCGGAGTAAAAACTTTTTCACGAAAAGAGCTTAAACAGCTTCTGTGTGAAAGCGGTTATATTTCGAGGTTTTACTATCCGTATCCGGATTATAAGCTTCCACATGCCATATATTCGGATCTCTGGCTGCCGGGGATAGGCGAACTGAATACCAATATCAGGAATTTTGATGCGGACAGGGTTGTGACGTTCGATGAAACGAGGGTATTTGATTCTCTGATAAAAGAAGGATTGTTTGCTGATTTTGCCAATTCGTTTCTGGTCATGGCATCTGTGAATGAAATAGAGAATACGGAAGTATTACCTGTTTATGCCAAGTTCTCAGGGGAACGGGCAAGCTGTTACCGTATTGCCACGATCATTGAAGCTGACGGAAAAGGTAATAATAAAGCTGTGTATAAACAGGCTCTCAGTCTTGAAGCAAATGCGCATATAGACAGTATATTTGTTAATTATACTGCATTGTCAAAGCTCTATGACGGAACGGGGTTTGCAGCTAATGTATGTAAGAGAGCCGGGGATGGAGGAGATTATCCTGTTCCCGATCATAAGGATGAAGAGAAGATAAGCCGGGTGACCCTTGAATTCATGGATGGTATTACCCTGGAAGCGTATCTTGACAGTCTGGAGGAGCATGGAGAGTATGAACGGATGCTTCTGCTTATGAAACAGTATGAAGCAATGATCTCTTCTGTAAGCCGGGAACAGTTTCGTAACAGCGATGGCTTTAGGACTGTGTTTGGTGAGGATCTGGAAGATGGATATATGAGTCCGGAGGTTTCGGACATAGATATGATCTTCACAAATGTTGTATTCGATAAGACAAAGAAGGAGAACGGTGAATGGACTGTACTTGATTATGAATGGACTTTTAGTTTCCCCGTTCCTTCCAAATATATTATATATAGGGCATTATTTTATTATATTGAGACACATAAAGGATCAAAGTATCTTAAATACATAAAAAAAAGAGGACTCGATCTGTACGCTGAATTTAAAATTTCAGAGAGTGAGAAAGAGATTTTTCAAAGACTGGAGAAGCACTTTCAGGTATATATTATAAAAGGAGCTCCGTCACTCGAGGTAATGCATGAGTTAATGTCCGTGCAGACCATTGACATGAGGAAGATATATGCCAGGGAATTTGGTTTCAGGAATATGAATAATCCTGAAATATTCTACAGCAGCGACAGGAACTTTGCGGCAGATAGACGTATATATGCATTTGCATGTGTGAATGAACATAATATAGAGATAGATATTGATCTTGAAGATTATATGACATCGGTGCGCTTTGATCCTGTTGAATTCAGCTGCGTTGTTACACTTAAGAGGATTATGCTTATAAATGTGGATGGTGAGGAAGTACCTGTTGAATCAATACTGATAAACGGTATTGAAGGACCGGAAAAAACGCTGCTTTTTGATACCGGGGATCCGCAGATCCATATTTATGATCTGCCCCGTGTCAGAAAAAAGCTCAGTCTGCAGTATAAAGTTTCGGTTCCGGATAAGGAAGTGTTTAATGTTCTGAAAAGAATGTTTAACGATCGCTATGAGGCGTCAGTGAAACATCACGCCTTTAAGGATAAGGTATTAAATAAGCTTCAGAGGAATGAGACTGAGGTAATACCTCAAGGGCTCAGAAGGGTAAATTTGGGGGGATCGGTATGAGTATTTTTGACAAAAAAAAGCTTACGGAAGAATACTCTGAGGAGATAAGGAAGCAGACGGATCCTTATGGGTATTTTTGCCGCAACGAAATTATTAAAAGAGGGGAGGGGCACGAAGCCTTTAACCCTTCTTTTTGCGTTATAAAGAATCTTTACGACCTGGTTTTCCGGGGACAGGATGGAGAAAGCGGTAGTCTGATTGAGGGTAAGAGCCATATTCTCCTGACTGATGAAAACAGTGAATTCGAGCTTTTTCAGATAGAAGAGGATCTGAAGAATAACGCTGAAGCTGACATACTGTATTGGGACGAAGACAGGGTACTTGAAGGAAAGCGCCATGCTCCCTTTTTTAAACCTGACTGGTCTCCCGATACACTGCTTAACTGCAACTATATTGGAGATTCATTCCTCGTAAAGACTGAAACCGCACTTAAGATTTCTGAATTTATCCGTAATGACAATAACGGAAATGAGCCGGTGAGTATATCGTATAACGAGAGTGAATTAAGATATGACTTTCTTTTAAGAGCGGCTGAGCTTACGGCCGCCATAAAGCATATTCCCGTTATAGTGCGGCATATAGCGGATGAAACAGTGTCGGAAGAAGAGATATATGCTGAATTTACATGGAAGAATCAGTCACAGAAATATATTAAGATCCGTAATGATGCTCTTATGAGAAGAGGATACGGCATATATTATGAGAAGGTTTTTGAAAGAAAGAATAACAGCGTTATCAATAACAACGCTATCAATAACATTGTTATTAAAACAATGGACGACAGTATGAGCCTTTCGATAATAATTCCTTCAAAGGATCACAGTGATATACTTAAGGCATGTCTTGAGAGTATAAAAAGAAACTGCTTATACGGATCCGGCAGATTGCTTGAGATCATCATCGTAGATAATGGCAGCAACAGCGTCGAAGGTCTGAAAATAGAAGATTATCTAAGGAGTTATCCGCGGGAAATCCCTGTTAAATACATCTATAAAAAGATGGATTTTAATTATTCCGTTATGTGCAATATGGGAGCGGAACAGGCAGCCGGTGAATATCTGCTGTTTCTGAATGATGATATAGAGCTTATTGACGACAATACGCTTGAGAGAATGTATGCTTACGCATCACTTGAACATACAGGGGCCGTGGGTGCCAAGCTGTATTATCCCGGAGACGTAGTGATCCAGCATACAGGCATTACGGTGGATGCTGACTGTGGACCTACACATAAGCTTGCAACTTACACAGACGATAAACCGTACTATTACGGGAGAAATGTATTTGATATAAATGTTCTTGCCGTGACAGGAGCCTGCCTTATGGTGAGCCGTGAAAAGTACTTTAAATGTGGCGGCTTTAATGATAGAATGAGTATTAGTTATAATGATGTAGAGCTGTGTGTCAGACTGTATGAAAGCGGATATTTCAATATAGTTCTGAATGAATGTATACTGTTCCATCATGAATCCCTGTCAAGGGGTATGGATCATGTGGATGATGCAAAATACAAACGCTTAAAGGATGAACGCCAGCTTCTGTATGATCTTCATCCATGGATAAGGCAGGAGGGAGATCCGTTTTATTCGATTAATCTTATTCCGGATACACTTGACTATTCTGTTGCGGTGATGCCTGAGTATTCAGTGAGGGCATCAAGAAGCAGTCTTACAGAGGACAGTAAGCTTGTGGACAGGGTTGTAGCTCTGGTACAGTCGGATACAAGGTCGGCCATGCAGGGAAATGCGACGGGAGAACATAAAGCGGGCAATAAGAGAGTACATTTCAATATCGAAAGAACCGGTTCATTCCGTGGTATAATGAAGGATGAGGAGGATTATTATCAGATAGAAGGATGGGCAATCCTTAATAAAAGGGACAATGCTTTGTATACTACGGAATTGGCTCTTATATCTTCTTCCGGAGAATGCAGGATATTCGATACATTTAAGCGTAGCCGTGAAGATGTAGCCGTGGTGTTTGTAAATGAAAAGAATCTGTTCCTGACCGGGTTTGTATGCAAGATACCTGTAAGCTATCTTGATAAAGAAGATACATACAGGATCGCCGTGATAAAGAGATCCGGTCTTACCGGACGTAAATATATAGGATTGGGAGATTATTATGAACCTGCAAGGGGATACAGAGCTAAAGAAGGGTGAATACTACAAAGAGCTGTATGAGAAGGAGCTTAAGAAAAACGAAGAACTGACTGCAAAGCTCGTTGATATTGAAGCAGAGAATGCAGACCTTAATTATAAGCTTGACAAAATAAGAAAGAGTAAGCTGTGGAGAAGCATATATCCCTTCAGGCTTGCATATTCACATTTAAGGAATCTTATAACCAGGATACGGCGTTATGGGAACATCAGGAATCTGATGGCCAAGATTAAGTCAAAAAGGATTGAGCGGGCGGCATATAAAAGCTACGGTACGCTCAGTATGCCGGATGAAGAAACACGAAGAAAACAAAGTGAAGCTGTGTTTGAAACAAAGATCACTTTCAGCATTTTGGTGCCTCTTTACAATACGCCGAAGGATTTCCTGACACAGATGATAGATTCAGTCATAGCTCAGACCTACGGAGGATGGGAGTTATGTCTGGCAGACGGTTCTGACGAAGAGCATAAAGAAGTGGGCGACATCTGCCGTGAGTATTCCGGAAGAGATAAGCGTATCAAATATAAGAAGCTTGAAAATAATCTCGGCATTTCGGGAAATACAAACAAATGTCTTGAAATGGCAACCGGCGAGTATATAGCGTTGTTTGATCACGATGATCTGCTGCATCCGTGCGCCCTGTACGAGTATATGAAGGTGATCGATTCCTCAAAGACAGGGTCTGCCGGCAGGGCAGATTATATCTACTGTGATGAGACTACGTTTCAGGGTGACAGTATCGATAACATGATCACGCTGCACTTTAAGCCTGATTTTGCGATAGATAATCTGAGAGCGAATAATTATATCTGTCATTTCTCAGCCTTTTCAAGAGAGCTTATCGACAGTACAGGTTTATTCCGTTCTGAGTTTGACGGTTCGCAGGATCATGACCTTATACTGAGGCTTACACATAATGCGAAGAATATTGTTCATGTTCCGAAGATACTGTATTACTGGAGATCGCATGCGGGTTCCGTGGCATCTGACATTAATGCAAAAACCTATGCGATAGATGCCGCCAAGGGTGCGGTGGCGGCACATCTTACGCAGTGTGGCTTTAAGGATTTTAAGATAGAGAGTTCGAGAGCTTTCGAAACCATTTTCAGGATAAGATACAGTCTGGTTGCTAAGCCGCTTGTATCGATACTCATTCCCAACAAGGATCATGTGTCAGATCTCAGAAGATGTATCGATTCAATAACCGGAAAAACGTCATATGAGAATTATGAGATTATCGTGATAGAAAATAACAGTACCGATAATGGGACATTTGATTATTATGAGACAATAAAGAAGCATCCTCAGATTCAGGTTGTGGATTATACAAATGCACAGAAAGCTGCAGGAAATACAGACTCCGCTCCCGGGTTTAATTATTCACGTATTAATAACTTCGGAGAGAAGTATGCCAAAGGTGAATACCTTATACTTCTGAATAATGATACAGAGGTAGTGACAAGAACGTGGATCGAGGAGATGCTCATGTATGCCCAGCGTGAGGATGTCGGAGCCGTGGGCTGTATGCTGTATTATGATGACTATTCGATCCAGCATGCGGGCATAGTGCTCGGTCTCGGAGCACACAGGACAGCCGGCCATTCACATTACCGTATGAGTAAGGACAATCTGGGATATATGGGACGTCTTTGTTACGCGCAGAATGTTTCGGCCGTAACAGGGGCATGTATGATGACTTCCAAGGCTGATTTTGAATCTGTCGGGGGACTTAATGAGGATCTTGCGGTCGCACTTAATGATGTGGATTACTGCCTTAAGCTTCGAAGGAAGGGACTGCTTAATGTGTTTACTCCTTATGCCGAGCTGTTTCATTATGAATCAAAGTCAAGGGGAACAGATGTTACGGATGAGGCTTCAAAGGAGAAGGCAGAACGCTACAACAGGGAGTGTGAGCTGTTTAAGAGTATCTGGAAGGAAGAGCTTGAGAAGGGTGATCCCTATTTCAATCCGAACTTCTCTCTTGACTACAGTAACTTTGTGTTAAAGGGAGATCCTAAGTCAATGGTTGATTAAAGACCTGAAAAGGGATAAAAGGAAACATAAAAAGGAGGTATGAACATGGGTTACAAGGAGCAGTACAAATATTGGAAAGAGGATGCATACTTTGATGATGCCACCAAAGCGGAGCTTGCAGCGATCGAGGGCAACGATGCGGAAATCGAAGACAGGTTCTATAAGGATCTTGAATTCGGTACCGGTGGATTGAGGGGTGTTATCGGTGCCGGAACGAACAGGATGAACATTTATACAGTAAGAAGGGCTACACAGGGTCTTGCCAACTATATCATTAAGCAGGGCGATCAGGCCAAGGCAAAGGGAGTGGCCATTTCATACGATTCAAGGCGGATGTCACCGGAGTTTGCGGATGAGGCTGCTCTGTGTCTTAATGCCAATGGTATAAAGGCGTATGTTTTTACGTCGCTGCGTCCCACACCGGTTCTTTCATATGCTGTCAGGAAGCTGGGCTGTACGGCGGGTATTATGGTAACAGCAAGTCATAATCCTCCTGAGTACAACGGATATAAGGCATATTGGGAGGATGGTGCTCAGATAACATCTCCAAGAGATGTGGATATCATTAATGAAGTTAAGGCAGTTACCAATTATAATGACTGCAAGACGATGGATAAGGACGAGGCTGTAAAGCAGGGGCTGTATAATCCCATTGATAAGGATATTGACGATCCGTACATGGAAGAGCTTAAGAAGCAGATCATCCATCCGGATGTTATAAAGGCTATGGCAGATGATATCAAGATCGTTTATACTCCTTTCCACGGAACCGGAAACATTCCGGTAAGACGTATTCTGTCCGAGCTTGGATTTAAGCAGGTATTCGTAGTTCCCGAACAGGAGCTTCCCGATCCTGACTTTACTACTCTTGAATATCCCAATCCCGAGGATCCGAAGGCATTTGAGCTTGCTCTTAAGCTTGCAAAGGAGAAGGATGCGGACATCGTGCTCGCAACAGATCCGGACGCAGACAGGCTGGGAATATATGCCAAGGATACGGCATCAGGCGAATATATTCCGTTCACCGGAAATATGTCGGGAATGCTTATCGCGGAATATATCTTACGAGAGCGCAGCGCAAACGGAACAATGCCTGAGAATCCGGCTCTTGTTAAGACTATTGTTACGACCAACCTTGCAGATCCCATGTGTGAGGCTTACAAGGTTAAGCTGATCGAGGTACTTACAGGCTTTAAGTATATCGGTGAGCAGATCAAGTGGTTTGAAGAGAACAATACATATAATTACGTATTTGGCCTTGAAGAAAGCTATGGCTGTCTTGCCGGAACACATGCAAGGGATAAGGATGCCATTGTTGCGGTTATGTGCCTGTGCGAGGTTGCGGCATACTGCAAGAGCAAGGGAATAACGGTTTGGGATCAGATGATCAATATCTATAAGCAGTACGGTTTCTTCAAAGAGGGAATCCATACACTTACCATGAAGGGTATAGAGGGCGCTCAGGAAATACAGAACATAATGGACAGACTGCGTAACGATCCTCCGAAGGAATTTGCTTCGCTTAAGGTGCTTCAGTTCAGGGATTACAAGAAGAATGTTATAATAGATATGGCTTCGGGAGAAAAGAGTGAGACCGGACTTCCGGAGTCCAATGTACTCTACTTCGAGCTTGAGAACAACTCATGGTGCTGCGCAAGACCGTCGGGTACCGAACCCAAGATCAAGTTCTATATGGGTATTAAGGGAGACAGCCTCGAGGATGCCGATAAGAAGCTTGAAGAGTTAAAAGAAGCGGTGATCGCGAGAATAAAATAAGGCAACAGGTCAGCAGACCGTAAAGCCTGAAAGAAACAACGGAAATGACCGGATAATGAAAGATTATACAAGTAGCCTGTGGGGCAATAAGGGTGTAAGGATTACCGTTATTGCTCTGCTGGCGGCTATGGCTGCAGTTTCACTGATACAGGGTATAAGAAATGCTGCGGAGTTCTCGCAGGATTTTCAGTGGGATGCGGTCAAAGCATTCACAATGCGAATAAATCCATATGACGAGTCACTGGATCCAAGCGGTGTTTTGGATGCATACGGGTTCGAGGATGTTTACCTTCAGATGGAAGCTAACCAGTTTCCATCCCTTTTGGTGCTCTTAATTCCTTATACCTTTCTTGCACCGCTTACCGCAAGATATATATGGATAGTGTCTAATCTGGTTTTTACGGCCGGGATTATTGTGCTGTTAGGAAAAACATTCCTTAAGACAGCTAAAAGAGATGTTTTCGCGGCATTTATGCTGCTTATGATAGCCGGAACGCCATACAGGAACCAGCTGGGAGTCGGACAGCATTCGCTTTTTGCCTTTTTCTTTTTTCTGCTTGCGGTGTGGTTTGACGAAAAGGAAGACAGAAGAGTTTCCTTTGCCGGAACAGTTGTATGTCTCTTTATCTGTTATTTTAAGTACACTCTTACTGTTCCGTTATGTCTGTATTTTATCTACAAAAGGAGATATGCAAGGATAGCGGTATCCGTTCTTCTGCATATTATGCTTACAGTGATTTCCGCATGGTGGCTTAATGACAGTGTGATCAATATGATCATAAAACCACTTAAGGTTTCGGGAGCTTTAGCCGGTGAAGGATGTCTGGATTTTGGCGTAGTGCTTAACGGATCCAAAGCAGCCTATGTACTGGCGTTTGCTGTGCTGGCGGTACTGTTTGTGCTGGCTTTCAGGCTTGGGGAGAATAATGAAAACGATTATATAAGCGTATTGACATTATGGTCACTTATAATAACTTATCACAGGATATATGATTTTTTCATAATTGTTATTGTACTGGCTTTCTTTCTTACAAAGGAAAGGAGTATATATTATAAAGCAGGTTATGGAGCTGTGCTGGCCGCAGTGTTCTTTGTGTTAAGGCTCTTTTCGGAATCACCGGGTTCGAAGCTTGCGACGGGTATTCTGTATTATGTATTTACTCTGGCAGTCACGACGACGGTTATTAAAGAAGGTGTAAAATCAAAAACTGAATGTAAAGGTGCAGTATGAATGATAACGGAGGGGACAGACTATATATAGTCATCCCGGCATACAATGAAGAAGAAAATATAAGACAGGTCATAGCCGACTGGTATCCTGTTGTTGACAATAAAAGCGGAGACAGCAGACTTGTTGTGGTAAATGACGGAAGTAAAGACAATACCCTTAAGGTGCTTAAGGATCTTCAGGCGTATCATCCGAAGCTTGTGGTACTTGATAAGGAGAACGGAGGACATGGCTCGACGATCCTTTGCGGATACAGATATGCTCTTGAACAGGGAGCTGATTATGTATTCCAGACAGATTCTGACGGTCAGACCTTTGCTTCCGAGTTTGGTGCCTTTTGGGATGAACGAAACCGCTATGATATGCTTATAGGGTTCCGAAATCACAGAGAAGACGGATTGTCTCGTGTAATAGTTACTAAAATCCTTAAGATAGTCATAAGGATGTGTTTCCACGTAAGCGTTACAGATGCCAACACTCCGTACAGGCTGATGAGAGCATCTGTACTGAATGAGGAAATAGAGATGGTGCCAAAGGACTTCTTCTTATCAAATGTCCTGATAACGGTACTCTTTACCAAGCATCTTCGCAGGATTAAATATATCCCGATAACCTTCAGACCCAGACAGGGCGGAGTTAATTCCATAAATCTTAAGAGAATTTTCAGGATAGGAAAACAGTCGATTAAGGATTTCAGGGAGCTTAACAGAAAGATTTAGTTAATATGTTTTATAATGGAAATGAAAAGGGGATTTAATAATTGAAAATTAAGGGAAATGAAAATGAAAAAACCGAAACGGTAAAAGATACCGGAATGGACACTGCCGGAGACAGGAAGAAGCTGCTTTCGCAGATACTTAAGTTCGGCGTTGTCGGAGGAATAGCATTCCTTATTGATTTTGTCATATATACGATTTCAAATAAGCTTCTGCCCTTTGAAAAGGGATATATTATAGCAGGTGTACTGGGATTCTCGATATCGCTGATCTTTAACTATCTTGCCAGCATGAAATTCGTTTTTGAGCGAAGGGATGATACCAGCAGGAAGAAGGAATTTACGATTTTTCTTGTTTTAAGTCTGATCGGTCTTGTACTGAACGAACTGTTTCTGATGCTTTATGTAGAAGGTATGGATAAGCATGTCGGCTGGATCCACTCGATACATTCAGCTATTTACGGTTTCCTGGATTCAAGGGGATTCAGGGCTGTGGGAAGTGTTCAGGAGCTTGTGGAATTCTTTGCCAAAATTTTTGCGACAGCTCTTGTGATGGTATATAATTTTATCAGCAGAAAGATGACGCTTGAGAAAAAAGAATAGCCGATCGTATTCTACGGGGAGAGATACAGATGAGAATAAAGAAAAATATTTTTTTTATAACGCAGGTTTTTGTAATCCTGCTGCTATGCCTTATGCTTCAGGGCTGTGAAGCTGCGAAAAACCAGGATCCCAAAGTGGATGAGACGGTAAATGAAACACAGGAGAAGAGGATAGTTGTAGCTGATGAATCAAATACTGAAAGCGATACCGGAAACGTTGAATCGGATGACGATGTAGACAATACGATGCTTAACGTTGAAACAGAGGATGCAATATCCTATTCGTCGATTCCTGCGGAGGAAGCACCACAGGAAGAAGAGATAGAGGAAATTAAGAGCGAAGAAGATAAGGTTCTTCGTACCGAAGACGGCAGAGTGATCGTCGATCTTATCATGTTCATGGGCCAGAGTAATATGTCGGGAACCGGCGGAAATGCCCAATATGCGCCGAGAGTTCCAGGTGGATACGGATATGAGTTCCGGGCAATATCCGATCCTACAAGACTATATCCCATAGAGGAGCCGTTCGGGATAAATGAAAATGTTCCGGGGGCTATAGAAGATCTTCCGATAGCCAAGAGAGGTTCTATGGTATCGGCCTTTGTCAACAGGTATTATGAACTGACAGGGGTTCCGGTAGTTGCTGTATCGGCATCATCCGGTGGAAGGGATACCGGCTTCTGGATGAGAGATGAAGTAGAGGATGATTTTGCTGAAAGACAAAGGCGGGCTCAGGTATGGCTTGAGAGC
>JAILNV010000023.1 GCA_024691125.1 Lachnospiraceae bacterium
TGAACCGGGGGACGGTTCTGTGGTTCCCTTTGTCTTCCACAATTCTGTATATTCCTTTATAATATCCAAAAGGCAGGACCGTTGTAAGTCCTGCCTTCTCTTGATCTGAATCTTAGTAGTGCTCTTTCACTTCGACAAGTACGCCGAGATCCCGTGCGGTATCAAAATACTCATATGCCTCATAACCCTTCTCTTGCTTGAATATCGACTCATAACCCGCAGCCTTCATGATAGCCTCATCATTCTCAAGCGGACCGTCAGATAAAAAGCATATGGAATAGATCGATGTACCGTGTTCCTTAAGCCAAGCCGCCCATGGATCATTGTCTCCAAGGGGCTCGATTATCTCGAACCAGAAATTATCACTGAATACGCTTTCCACCTTCATCGGGGTATCCGTGATCGGGCGTCCCATGTATGTGGTAAGCGGCGTCCTGATCATCCTGTTCTCCCTTTCATCCTCAGGAGCCTTGCCGGTTCCGACGAGGGATTTGTATGCATTTGCCGTTCTTTCAAGATCATCCGTTACTACGATCACCTTTATTACTTTAGTAGATGATAATGCCATTATTTTTCTCCTTTGTAATCTGCTATATATTGGTATCCGCTCTATTTAAGAGCCCCTGCACTCATTCCGCGTTCAAAGTTCTTCTGCATGCAAAGGTATGCAATGATCTCCGGAATCGCTGTAAGAACCGCGGCCGCAAGGATTTTAGTCTGGTCGTTCGTGAATTCTCCCTGAAAATACTGAGGCAGCAGTGTTACCGTCTGCATCGAAGGCTTCTGCAGGAACAACAGCGGCAAAAGGTACGAGTTCCACGAGTTAATGAGTGTCAGCATCGTAACTGCTGATCCTATAGGTCTCGTAAGCGGAAGGATCACATGCCGGAAGGCCTGTGCCGTGGTCGCTCCGTCTATCCTCGCAGCCTCCATCAGCTCGTTCGGTATCCCCTGATCGTAATTCCTTATGAGCAGTATCGTAAACGGAAGCTGAAGAGCTGCCAGCGGAAAGATCACCGAGAAAAACGTACTGAACAGATGCAGCTTCTGGAACGTTACAAACAAAGGAGTGAGCAATATAACCTCGGGAAGCGTCAGGGCTACGAGTATCAGCCAGAAGAAGGTCTCTTTCCCGAGAATATTCAGCTTGGCAAATCCGAATCCGGCCGTCATCGAAAGCACATAGACGATCAGTATAACCCCGGCTGAGATGATGATCGAATTCCTGAAATATGTAGGTACCACTCCGGTATTCCATACAGCAGCATAGTTATACAGTCCCCTGCCGCCCAGAGACCCCAGAAACATCTGAAGCAGCGGAAGCAGGTAAGGAATTGTCATTAGGATCAGGAGACACTGCAGCAGTATTTTATTTTTTCTTGATCGTACTCTTAACATGCCATCACTCTCCTTTATTAGCCTTATTGGTCAGAAAAGCACCCACAACGGCCATGACGAGAAGCATCACGGAAAGGGCCGCAGCATAACCAAGGTGCGACTGTCTGATACCCTGTCTGTAAATATATGTTCCGAGAAATTCCGTTGCATGATCGGGACCTCCTGTAGTTATCAGGTACGGAATATCAAATGTCTTTAACGCGCCGATCACACCAAGCATCGCAAGCGATACCGTAGTTCCCTTACATAACGGGAAAATCATCGTTATGAGAATCCTTATGTTTCCGGCTCCGTCTATCTGTGCCGCTTCAAGCATTTCTTTATCTATCTGGCTCATGGCCGCATAGTAGAGGATGAAGCTCATTCCGGTAAACTCCCAGACAACTATCGCCATCAGTACGTAAAGTGCTGTCTGTGGTTTGGAGAGCCAGTCCACGGTTATGGGAATATGCACTGTATTGAAGAACTTCTGGAGCATTCCCTGCGGCGAGAACATAAGACGGAAAACAGGTGCCATTGTTGCAGGTGCCAGAATGGTCGGTATAAAAATGATACATTTATGGACGGTTGGAAGCTTTACATCCGAGTGAAGAATGGCCGCAAATACGAAGCCTAGGAAGTTCTGTATGACAAAAGTTATCACAAAATACACTATTGTATTCCTGATCGCTTTCCAAAACACCTTGTCAGCAAACATCTTGGTATAGTTGTCTGCCCCTATCCTCTTCATAGTGGGGCTCAGTCCGTCCCAGTCCATGGTTGAAAGATTAAATGTATAGAAGATCGAATAGTATATTATGATCAGCAGAAACAGGAAGGCAGGGGCTATCCATACCATACCGTTATTCCTGATCGAAAGTTTCTTGTTCATGATCTATCCCTCCGGTTAACTAAACCACGGGCCCGGCCTTTTGGACCGGGCCCGGGCATTAAATGGACTTGATCAATATCGCCTATTCCACTTCCGCAAGACGTGCAGCGCCGTCTGCCGAAGAAAGCGTTCCTGAAGCTACACCGGCAAGAACATCCATCATTGCCTGGTTAAGGTCTGCCGAGATGCCGCCAAAACGCGGATTATCTGGATTAGCCATGGCATTTGTAAGATATTCCTGAACGGGCTTGTTCTGCTTCTCAGGATTCGTAAGAACAACCTTGTCCCAATTAGGGCTTACCGATTTAAGAACCGGTACGAGATTTAATGAATCAGCTATCATCTGCTGTCCTGCCTCTGATGCTCCGAGCCAAAGAGCGAAATCCGTAGCTGCCTGAACATCTGCCGCATCCTTTGCAACTGCGGTTGCATAGTCGATATCGCAGAATACATATCCTACATTGCCTGTTCCGGCTATATCGGGGAAGTTAATGGGAACCATTGCGAAAGGCTCATCCGTTGATGATGCTGCTTCCATATTTGCCCTCATTGTGTCGGGAAGGCAGTTCATTGTGTACCATGAACCCATCATTACCATTGCAGCCTGTCCCGAAAGGAACATGTTGTTTGCTTCGGGATACTGCTGTATACCAAGTGCGCCGTCCTGCATGATGCCCTCGTCAAAGAGCTTCTTCCACAGATCGAGTGCCTGTACGAATACGGGATCTGTCCACTCTGCTTCTCCTCTTGTTGCCTTTGTAAACAGTCCGGGCTGGATGTTATCGCAGATCGCATGATATGTATCCATGTTGAAAGCACCCTGTCCCGCACCCTGAACGAATCCGATGATGCCATTTTCCTTAAACGTATCACATGCACTCTTCCACTCATCAAAGTTAGTGGGAACCTTGACATTATATTCATCAAACAGATCCTGGTTGATCCACAGGTTTCCTGCATAAACAGTTCCTACACCGAGAGCCTTAAGCTCGCCGTCAACCGTCATGCTCTTAAGAGAAGCTTCATTGAGCTTGTCAGCGTAATCATCGCCAAGATACCCTTTAAGGGCTTCTTCCATATTGATCGCCTGGCCTCCGAAGATACCGACACCGCCGTTAGCGCTTCCTGCGGATACTTCGAAAATGTCTACGCCCTCGCCGTTTGCAAGTGCAGGCTTGATCGCTGCATCATAGTCATCAACGGTAGTCTGCTTCCATGTAATCTTGGTGTTGGGAAATTCCTTGTTGAATTCGGCAATATACTGCTCGTTAAGAGGTGAACCGGGCGTCCATCCCCACCATACGAGTTCTGAACCGCCACCTGCCCCGTCGGATCCCGATGATGCATCCTCTGCAGGCTCTGCAGCCGGAGCAGCAGCCGAAGCAGGCGCTGACGTATTTGCTGTGCCGCAAGCGGCAAGAATCGTTGACGAAGCCATTAATGTTGCCAATACAAACGAAATACTCTTTTTCATCTTATCATCCTTCCTTTTTCGAAATTGTTTACAACCCCTGAACATACCTGACACTCCTTATATACTCTTCATCAGTGTCAAGATGCTCGATTATATATGTCATATCCCTATCATATGAAAGTGCGGTATCTATAAGATGTTTGATATTCACGCCGCCGTTTCCCGGATATGTCTCCCTGAAGAAAAGGGTATAATCCTCTTCCATTCTCACATCCTTTATGTGGCAGCTCTTTATAAGACCACCCAGCTTGGAAAAACACTCATCGATAAAATCCTCATTATAGAAGTATCTCCTCGGAGACGTCATCCAATTGAATACATCCATATGGACGGCAAATCGTTCGCGATCAACTGCCTCGATAAGCTTAAGATATTCATCCGGTCCATCCGGGATCATCCAGGGCATCGACTCTATCGTGAAGAATGTGTTGACCGGTTTTACCGCATCTATTATTTCACGGATCGTTGCTACGCCCATCTTCCATGTCTCTTCCGAATAGTTATCTCTGTATGCTCCGTCCCACTTAGGACCCCGGGCTCCCATAATGTTAACGCAGCATCTTGCCCCTATCCTGTCAGCCAGTTCCAGCTGGCCTATGGCATACCGGACCGCTTCCTTTCTCTTATCCTCGTCAAGAGCCAGAGTGTTTTGCCAGATACCTACTTCCGCTATCGTAAGTCCCGCATTTTTTGCACATTTTACATATTCGTCCACAAGCTTCTCATCATCATTGCAAGTCAGATGAAAATTAATCGCCTCAAGTCTTAGAGACCTGTGCTTTTCGGCCCATTCTTCCGGTGTGTTATGGGATAATGGTGACGATGTACCTAATTTCATATAGTGCGTTCCTTTCATTCACTGCTTAGTTATTGTAGCTTTCCAGAAGTTCTATTATGCACTTAAGCTGCGGAGCCTCGAGATAGTTGTACTCTCCGCCTCCGTCACCGTATGTTCCGTGCTGTATAAGCTTAAGACCGGCCGCCTCGGCTTCTGCCACACGTGCCGATGAGTCCTTGACATTAAAAGCGATATGGTGCAGACCCTCTCCCTTTTCATTGAGGAAATCTCTCCATGTCGAGGGCTTGTCATTGGGCTGTATAAGTTCTATCTGAAGGCCCGGATTAACATCAAAAAATGCCATGTCACAGTATGCCTCCGGTGCAGGCTCGCCCTTATATACCGTCTGCGTTATCTCGTAATCCCCTATCGGCTGTGTTTCGGGAACGGGAAGTCCCAGAAACTTCGCCCACTCCTGTTTTGTCTTTTCGACATCCTCCACTATGAATCCCACCTGAGCAACAAAGTGGGTTCCGATCACTCCTGCCATTTTCATCCTCCTTCCAATACTGTTAATATAGCCGTATCATATGATGACTATATTTAACTTCTTCGTTTCCGGCCCGGAAAAACGAATGTTTCCACTGAAAACATGATAACCCCGGCACTGTCAAAAATATCGTAATGCGGAGCTTTAAAACTGTGCATATTCTGCTTTTATTTTGCCGGATTTTTCGCTGATATTGCAAATACTATGCATATTCTGCTATAATGTTGTCAACTAAAAGGAGGGCAGATCTATGCTTCTTGATAATCATTTCGAAGACCTTACATTTTCGGAAGACAGACTGATAAATACATCCCATACCGTTGCCAAAACATACACAAATCTTGTGCACTGGCATCCGTTTGCCGAGATCCTGTTAAGTCTCGTGGAAGGCAATGAAGTAGAGCTTAATTTCAGAAAATATGAAATGGCACCGAACGATTTCATCATCTCCTATCCAGGAGACCTCCATACAATAAGGAATGTTTCCCTTGATTCTTTCCTTCTGGTACAGTTTCCTTTAGAACTCGTCACCGTGGTTCCGGAATTCAACAGCATACGGCAGCTTATGGAGCGCTCGCCCTACTGCAGATATGATGTGAGCGATATACAGATCGGTAAGATGGTAATGACCATCAAGAAGATCGTGAATTCCACCAAGGATTCAGGATCATTCAGGGAAGCATACAGCTATTCTCTGTTATTGAAATTCTTTTCATATTACGGTAAATGGTGTCTGGAAAACAGGATCGATGAGAATGATGTGGTAAATGATGCATATTACAAATCATCGAAGCTTATGGCCGAGGCATGTCTGTATATATCGCAGAACTGTGCGGAGGCGCTTACGATCGATGATGTTGCAAAGAAGATAGGCATAAGCAAATCCTACTTCTCGCACCTCTTCAAGGATTATCTTCAAATGACTTTTGTGGACTATCTTACCAGAGAACGTATCAGACGGGCGGAATCCATGTTCCTCGACCGCAAGAAGAAGATCATTGATATAGCATTCGAATGCGGATTCACCAGCATATCATCATTTAACAGGAGCTTCAGAAAAACAAAGGGTATCTCACCTCGCGAATTCCGAAGCGCGATGATAGACGACTGATATGCCGCGGATCCTCAACGACCGGTTACCAAAACGTGTCTCTTCTCATCAAAACGAAGATTAGTGTAATGGTCAGGGAATCTCAGTCTTTTAGGAAACAGATTTGTAAATGCAGATCCGTTTCTTCTTTTCCTTCTTTTCGACATATAAATCCGCATCTGCTTTTGTCAGTACCTGCTCTATTTCAACGGAATCGTCAATGATAAATTCATGAACACCTATACTGATATTCACATAGTAAGGCTTATCACACTGATCGTTGAACTCCTTCATGGACTTCTGTATCCTGTCCTTGATCTTATCTGTACAGCTTTCCTGAGTAATTATCGCGAATGCCGCGAATTCGTCTCCTCCCATTCTGCCGACCACATCGGAACTGCGGAAAGACTCGGAAAGAATTTTGGCAATCGTTTTGATCGAAAAATCACCCTCATCATGACCAAACTCATCATTTACGATCTTCAGATTATCCATATCAGCATAGATCGCCACAGCTTTCTTGCCCCGGTTCTGAGGATCCTTTATTATCTCACGGATCGTCGTAAAGAAGCCTCTTCTGTTTGTCACACCTGTCATGGGATCGATACGGCTCATCTCATCCAGCATTTTATTGGCGGCAACTGATTTCGCAAGGTTTACCTCCAACTGTTTCTTGATCTCTCTCTGCTCCTTTATTATATTGATCGCTTCCATTGAAATACTGATCTGACACGCAACCTGCTGTGCATATTTAAACAATTCAAATTCTGTTTCAATGAGCAGCAGACCATACTGAACCTCTCCCGTAAACAACGGAAGAACCAGCATATCAAAGCGGCGGTCCTTCGGCATATATTTGTCCGAGAAGATATCTTCACAGCCTATCGCACCCTCCGATTCCGAATACATCTTGACCTCATCTTTATCGTAGTGGCCCCTTATGTACAGCTTCCTTGGCATACTCCACCTGCTCCCGCCGTCATTGACAATACCATTTTCATACATATAAATGCAGGCGGATGCATATCCCATAAGCTGCAGCTTGTCGATAACCGTCTCATATCTTTTCGACTCATCCTGAAACTGCCTCAGCAGCATATCCCTTGTAATATTTCCAAGTATCGTTTCGTTTGTCTTGTTTTGTTCGATTTTGAGCAGATTTTTGGCTCTGACACTGCTTGTATATCGTTCTCTCAGGATTGTAATGATCTCTGTCAATCTTATGCATTGAGTGATATCTCTGACCTTCTTGCTGATATACCGATACAGAATCTGGTCGATCAGAAACAGAGTCTCTAAATTGATGTAGCCCATCTCATTTAACCGGATATACTTTCTGTATTCCTCTTCCAATGAGTCCTCGTCTATCCTTAAGGTACCATCCGGCTGTACCATGTTAAAGTAGTATTCAAAATACCCTTTAATAATCCCCGTCACGCTGTCTTTCTCCGAAGGGTCGTAGAAATAGTTAAAATACTCTTCTATTACCTTCTGCATAAGAAATCCGATAAGCTCTTCTCCCGATCGCTGTTCGATACTATCGGTTATACGCATTGCGATATTGCTCGAATCACATCCGCAGGATTCCCTCACCACTAATCTGGAAGCTATCTGTTCATCCAGATACCTGCCTGCTATCAGCTCCTCACATGCCAGTACTGCCCGGTATCCGGTCTCCCTTGAATCAACTTTTACGGAAGTGAGGTGGGGATCCATCATAATACAGAAGCGCGAGTCGTCAAATCCGGTGATAAGTATATCCTTCCCCGGGATTAAATTCATATTCTTAAGCGCCGTATAACCGCTGGCAGCCATCTGGTCATTGGCATACACGATCGCTTCTATACCCGGATTGGCTTTTATCAGTGCTTCAGTTATTTCCGGATAGAACTCCGTAAAATCACCATAGGTGATCAACTCTTCACTGTCATCAAGCCCATATTCCTTTACAGCTTCACGATATGCCTCCAGCCGTTCGTTTGCATCCTGATTCGTCTTAGGTCCGTTGACAAATCCTACTTTTTTGCAGCCATGGATCAGCGCCAGGTGCTGAACCGCCTGCCTGATTCCCGTTTTATTGTCAATTGTGATACTATGATATCCCTCCTCTGTTCCGGCCAGAAGAATAATGGGAACATCTCCCGGTTCTTTAAGAAATGTTCTTTTTTTCTCAGGCTCCAGCAACGAAGTGATCACCCCGTATTCCATGATGACAGCATCAAACGACTCCAGTTTCAGACAGCTGTACAGAGCGTTATATTGGTAATTATATCGAAACCATGCTTCATCATTCGCCCTGAGTCTCTCATTTATGATCCCTCCGGGTAGAATAAACAGATTCGCATCTGTTTTAGCGGCGGCATTCAAAGCTCCTTCACAGATAGCAACTGAAATCTCCGCATCCAGCATTCCCACACACAGGGCAATATTCAATCTTTTCTTCATCAGTATCTGCCTTTCCTTTACGTACTAATAATGATCTCTTCATATCATGTCTTCACACATATATGGTCAGGATATTAAGTCCGAATGTATTCTGATACGTCATTGTTCTTGATATACGGCTGACAAGATGCAGCCCTATATTATGAAAAGCCTTCTCCCCCTTATTCGATCCGATACCCTCTGTTGAGAATAAACGGGAGGCTTCTTCAGGATTGAATGGTATACCATCATCCTTAAAACAGATAACTATCTCTTCATTAATGTAGGACACGCGGATATCAATACTGTGTGCCTTCTTATCCCTGAACCCATGTCTTACTATATTACCGGCCAGCTCCTCAGTACATAACGAAGAATAGTAACTGCGCCTGCCTCCAATACCATGCTTTTCACAGAACGCCCATATCTGCTCCGACAGGTTGATCACCTCATCCATACTGTGGACAGTAATATCGATCCTGTTATCCTCAGGAACACCGAAGTCCTCGTCAAAACACATTATCCGTTCAAGATTAACAGGAGGTTTTCTATTGTATATGGATACATAAAGTACAATAATCAGTACATTAAACAGGCTTCCCAGAACCTGTCCGAGCCATACTCCGACCATCCCGTATCTGGATATCAGAAGAAACGTGAACAGACATACCCCCACAATTCCGTCGGACACCGATATGAAGCGTACTATTCTTTCGTGTGACATACAGTTAAAATAATTGGAAAATCCCGCTATGATCGTGCTTAACGGCGAATAGAGAGGATAGAGCGCAAAGCCGATCAGAGTCATCCTGTAAACGTCAGACAAATGGTCATGGAAGAATAAATTGGTAAAAGGATAAAAAAGTGAAGCCTCAATAATAGCTGCCAGCAGGGCAAGCCCCACTCCTTTGGTTAAAAAGTTTTTCATAAGCAGCTTTAATCCTGTCCTGTCTTCCTCTCCCACGAAGACACTTCCAAGCACCATTACCGCCGAACTCACTCCCGCGGGAACACACCAGTATATACAGCTGAAAGAAAAGATGGCCGAATACGCTGCCAGTCCGTCCTGCCCGACATAACGCTGGATGATATAATTAAGAAAAAACCCTCTTAAGGCAATACATAACTGGGAAATGGCTCCGGGCAGTCCATAGAACAGTATATCCTTAATATCCGAAAGAATTATGCTTTTCATGCTGAAACGTATAACAGCCCGGTTCGAAAGAAAATACACTCCCTGAATAAGGAAGAAGAAAACATTGGATACCGATGTGGAAAGCCCCAGGCCAAACAGATCCATATTAAATACGGCTACAAACAGCCAGTTGAAAAAAGAATTGACCGCAAACATTACAGCGACAGCCACATAACTTCGCTTTTCCTGATGTTCCAGCTGTAAAAAAGCAGTAAACTGTGTTCCGAGACATAAGAAGGGCAGGCCGATCGCATATCCCCGTATATAAGAAGCCAGCTCTGCAACCATCGCATCCTTTGCGCCCAGAGCTTCCGCTATAATATGCGAGAAGCCTACACAGACAAAGAGAAGGATCGCGGATATTATCATCATAATGATCATATCAAGCGAGAAGAAGCTGCGGGTTCTTTCGACCATTTTCTTGCCGAGATATCTTCCGCACAGCACCTGTGCCCCACCGAATATAAGACTGTTAACCGCATTAAGGAGAAAGGATACCGGCCCGAACAGCCCGGTAACTGCCATAGCCTGCGGTCCTATAAGATTACCGGCGAATCCGTTGTCGATAATGGCATTGGCTCCGCCTATGATAACAAGAATGATCTGTATGGGCAGAAGCTTCATATACAGTCGTGGAATAATCTCCGATACAGATGATGTTTTGGCAGATGTCATAATCATTACTCCATAACCATTTCCCGTGACAGAATTTAATCAATCGAAAACTTATACTTACATTTATTACATATATAATCATTTCTGCTGAAATCAAAATTAAGCGTCACTTTAAAATCTTCCTTATTTTCAGCCCCGCAGTTCGGACATCTGACATCACTTCCCTTTGCAAATCCGGATGTCTCCACATATCCGCCCGTAATTTTACATAGATCATCATCTCTTAATTTTTTTTCTGCATTCCCCATTATTTTCCCCTTTCTGAACAATTACCCTGATATAACTTATAAATTGTAATCCCGACATCATGTCCTTTCTATAAATATAAAGCCGTACTTTGATTATATCAACTATATTTTCATATAAAAATAACATTGACTAATCCATATCCCGGTGATATATTTTAATTCACTGAGCGTTCATTGAACGCATGTTGAACGAAATGTATACTCATTGTTAATTACTTTAACCTGTCAGCGAGTATCTTTAGAAAAGGAGCTTATAAATGAACAAAAGAGAAACTCAGGCGGCCGAAACCAAGGAAAGGCTCTTAAGATCCGCAAGCAGCCTGTTCTCGCAAAAAGGTTACAGAGCTACATCAATACGGGAAATCAACAGAAGCGCTGATATGGCTGACGGTCTGCTCTACCATTATTTTCCGGGCGGAAAAAAGGAGATTTTCTTTAAGGTGTATGAAGACAGTATGTCCAAAGCCCTTGATTCCTTTAAGGAAAGGAGAAATATCGAGGACTACGCTTCTCTTCCCCTTGTACAGATGCTTGAGGCAATATATCAGGATTTCTCTACTATTGTTATAGATAATATCGATGTCATAAGAACAATACTCCGTGAAGAAGAAATCCAGGACTCTATCGTTAAAGCAGATGCCCTCGGATCCATATGCGGTAATGTGCAATGGCTGACGGAGCTGTTAAATATCAAGTACAAAAACGGCGAGATAAAAGAGATGGATTTCGAATGTGCCGCATCTACCATTCTACAGCTGCTGCATAACAGAGTCATGGGTATTGCCTTTGGTTTCAGCGATAAAAACATGAGTGGTATGCGCCAAAGATATTTTGAACATCTTGCCATGCTGTGGAAAGCGCAGCCGGCTGATTTACGGTAATCTTCACTGTAATGATAATATCAAAGGAGAATGCTATGAAAAAAACAATTCCTGTTCTTATCTTTATGACTTTAATGCTGACTCTTTCAGCCTGCTCCGATAAAGAAGCTGTAGTGGAGGAAAGTATTGCCGACAAGCCCATAATGGTCAAGCAGCAGTTACCCGATGTCAAGTCACTGGCAACTCTGTCTAATTACGTAGGTACGGTCGAAGCAGACAGCACAATAAATATCATACCCAAGGTAAGTGCTGAGGTAATCAGTGCCAATTATATAGTAGGCGATCATGTGAATGCGGGCGATCTTTTGTTTACTCTTGATGACAGCACTGCACAGATAGCGCTTGATCAGGCCAATGCGGGGCTTAAGAGCGCACAGGCGGGTCTTAATGCAGCCCAGGCAAATTACGAGGCGGGAAAGGCCTCTCTCGTGGCTCAGGAGGCATCCAAGACTGCCACACAGGTCTCGGCTTATGAGACTCTCGGTAAGCTGGACACTACAGGACAGCAGATGCAGCTAGCGGCTGATTCCGCTTACGTACAGGCCAGACAGGCCGGTCTTAATTCAGATTCGGCGCATGAAACTTATGATTTCTATAATGAACAGATAGAGGATTCCGAAAAGAAGAAGCACAATCTGCAAAACGCGGACAGACAGGCAGAGGCAGCGCTTAACACGACTCAGCAGGCATTATCACAGGCCTCCGGAACCCTTACTTATCTTAATTCGATCAAAACACAGTACGAGAATTACAACACTCCGGGCATGACTCCCGAGGAATGGCTTCAGTCAATGGGCTTTGCGGATGCTGCAGCTCTCTATAAAGCGATCGCACAGACTGAGGCGACTGTAGCAGCGGCTAAAGAAGGTGTTGAAACTGCTGCAGAAGCCTATTCAACCACTCAGTCAGCCCTGGGAAGCCTTGACTCTGCACTGGATCAGCTTTATCTGCAAAGAGATACTGCAGGGAATACAGCAGAGAGTGCGTCGCTTTCCTACGGTCTTGCCGTTGAATCATCGGAACTTGCGAAGAAACAGAAGCAGGACTTTGATAATTATACCCGCTATACGATCACTTCAGGCGCTATTGCACAGGCCGTAGGTGCCGAACAGCAGCTTAAGGCAACCGGTGCACAGGTCAAGGCCGGAGGCGCACAGGTGGCTGCGGGAAGCGCCGGAGTCGATCAGGCTAATGCCGCCGTTGCCAGCGCTAAGACTGCTCTCTCCTACTATAATATCAGTGCACCCGTTTCGGGAACCATAACCGCCATCAATATATCTGAACATAATATGTGTTCTCCTTCACAGGTAGCTTACACCATTAAGAGTGATGCCGCAGTGAAGATAGTATTCTATGTGGCCGAAAAATCCGCTCAGGAAATGTATCCCGACGATAAGGTAACACTTGAAAAGGATGGCATGACCTATGATGGACGCATAATTCTTGTTTCCAACGAACTGGATGCAGGGAAGGGACTCTACAGGGTCGAAGCCCAGCTCCTTGACCCATCGGTCTCATTGCCTTATGACTCAACCATAAGCTTAAGAGCCGCTTCAAGACAGGTAAAGGATGCTCTTACCGTGCCGACTGACAGTGTCTATTATGACAATGATCAGGCTTATCTGTTCGTAAATGATAACGGTATAGCAAAGAGAAAGGATGTGTCCGTCGGTCTATCCGAAGGAGACGTCATAGAGATCAAAGAAGGTATTACTGCGAACGATCTTGTGATCACCAGCTGGACTGCAGGACTCAAGGAAGGCACCAAGGTCATGACAGACAATAAAATAAGCAAAGAAAACATTGTTGTGGTGGTAGAATAATGAAGCATTTAACAAAAACCGCGCTTAACCGGCCGGTTGCGGTGATCGTAATCCTTGCCGGGCTCATACTATTCTCAATAGTATCAATATTGGGAATGCCCCTTAAGCTGATGCCTGATATAAATATGCCCGTAATGGTCGTATATGCTACTTATCCAGGAGCATCTCCGGAAGAGGTGGATGAAAATGTAATGGAGAAGATCCTTGATGCATGCTCCAACATTTCGGGTCTTAAGAAAACACAGACCATGTCCTATGAGAACTATGGTGTGTTTATCATGCAATTCAACTACGGTACCAATATATCCAAGGCTCATGATGACATCCGCTCAAGGCTTGAGGGTATAGCCAATGATCTGCCGGAAAATACAGACAAGCCTACTATCCTTGAAGTGGAGATGGAAGCCTTCGATGATATGACTCTGTCCGTATCAACCGAATCAAAGGATCTGGATCTGCTTAACCTGATAAACCAGAAGCTTGAACCCCAGTTAAGAAGAGCTGACGCTCTTGCCGACATCAGTATAACGGGCGGTGATGAAAAGTATATCTCCGTTCAGCTGATACCTGAATATGCCACCCAGTACGGGATCAGTCCATCCTCTGTGGTTGCGGCGATCACGGCGGTTAACTACTCCATTCCGGCAGGAAGTGTTTCATATGGCGACCAGAAACTAAACATGGAAACCGAGGTTCGCTATGATGATATAGAGAAGCTTAAGCAGGTACCTATAACCACTCAGAAAGGGGCTGTAATACATCTTTATGATGTATGCAATATCGATTACAGTATAACCGATAAGAATTCGCTCTCCCGTTACGACGGCGGCGAGGATATAAGTATAGGCTTAAAGAAGCGCCAGTCTTCAACATCTGTTACTCTGTCAAAGCAGATTAAGGCGATCCTGGATGATTTCAGTAAATCCCATCCCGATGTAAATATACGTATAATAAATGACAGCTCCGATGAAATACTTGCAATGCTTAAATCGGTAGTCAAAACACTTATCTTAGGTGTGGCCGTTGCCATGGCTGTCATCTTCATATTCTTCGGGGATATCAAGGGTTCTCTCATCGTCGGCTCCACAATGCCCGTATCTCTGCTGTGCGCCCTGGTGTGCATGTATTTCGCGGGAATATCCCTTAATGTAATCTCAATGAATGCCCTCGTCATATCCATCGGTATGATCACCGACAATGCCGTGGTCGTAATAGAGCTGTGCTTCAAGAAGCATTCTGACGGGCTTGACTTCAAAGAAGCAGCCTATGAAGGAACCTCTGTCGTTATTAATTCGGTAGTGGCTTCAACAATAACTACAGTCGTCGTATATCTTCCCCTGGCTTTGCTCAAGGGACTGTCGGGACAGTTCTTTAAGCAGCTGGGATTTACCATTGTATTTGTACTGCTTGCTTCTCTTATTTCGGCAACCACTCTCGTTCCCATGTTCTTCTCACTGTATCAGCCGAAGGAACGTAAGAACAATCCCATGTCTGTGGTTCTTGAGAAGCTGTCTGTAGTATACAGCCGCTTTCTTGGCTGGATACTTAACAAGAGCGTCCTCGTTATTATCGTATCGGTAGTAATGCTGGCAGTATCGATTTTTCTGGCAACAGGACTTCGGACCGAGCTTATATCCGCAACCGATGAAGGCATCGTACAGATGGATGTAAACTTCAGACCCGGGCTTAGTCTTGAAACGATCGACGAGACCGTAGTATCTCTCGAACAGTTCGTAGAAAACAGCGGCCTGTGCGATGATTACAGCATAAGCATATCCGAAGCATCATCAAGTGCCACTGTTGTTGCTTATAAATCAGATGATACGGAAATGACTACTCAGGAGCTTGTGGATCTGTGGAACAAGAGCATGCAGGATTATTCTTCTGTCTGCGATATCACCGTAAGCGCAGGATCTTCTACCGGTATGTCCTCATTTAACATGGGAGGTGCCGAGGAATTCGATATTTCCGCAGACGATCTGCCTTCCTTAAGAGCAGCGAGCCGTCAGATAACATCCATACTTGAAAGTACTCCGGGAATAATTTCGGTATCCTCTTCAGTCGACGGAGGAGGTGCCGGGATCAAGATAAATGTCAATCCGGAGATGGCACAGGCTAACGGCTTCAGCGCTTCCATGATCTCACAGCTTATTTATGTGAATATGACGGGAAGTAAGGCCGGGGAAGTGACTATAGACAACAGTACATATGAAATAAAGGTGGAATACCCCAAGAATTATTACAAGTCATTGGATGAAGTAAGAACCATGACCTTTATGAGTCCTCAGGGAGTTAATGTTCCGTTATCCGAAGTGGCCGACATACATCTTGCCCAGGCTGCACAGACGGTTTCACGTACGGACGGAAGATTCAGCGCGGCCATCACCGCTGTCATGACCTCCGAGACCAAGGATGAGATAATGGATGTGGTACAACCGCAGCTGGATGAGCTGGAGCTGCCGGATGGTGTTAACTTTATAGACAATGCAATACAGGATACGATGGACGAGGAATTCTCTGCCGTCGGACAGGCAATAGCCATTGCTCTTTATCTTGTATTCATGGTAATGGCCATTCAGTTTGAATCCATAAGATATTCTTTCCTTATAATGTTCTGTATTCCTTTCGCATCCATAGGCTCTATCAATATGATGCGCCTTATGGACGTCAAGGTATCACTAAGTGTTCTCCTCGGAATCCTGATGCTGGCAGGTATCGTTGTAAATAATGGTATCATATACATAGATACGGCCAATCAGTTTATTGCGGCAGGAGAAGATGTAAGAAAGGCTCTTGTGCATGCCGGAAAGGACAGATTACGTCCCATCCTTATTACGACACTTACCACTGAGCTTTCCATGATCCCTGTGGCTTTTAAATTCTCCAAAAATGCCGAGGCTCTTCAGGGTATGGGTGTTGTTATCGTAGGCGGACTCTTCGCATCCACTTTGCTTACTTTACTGCTGCTGCCCAACTTCTACTTAATGCTCAGAAAACGCACGAAGAAAAATAATAAGAAAAACAAGAAAAACAAAAAAAGTAAGAATATAGATACGAATACCGAAACAGATGACATTATTTATATAGATTCTTTATAAAGAATCTGTTCATGGTGCTGTGACCTACTTCCTTTGGGCGGGCTATTTCCATATAACCGCATTTTTCATAGATATGGATAGCCGCCTGAAGGTTTTCATGTGTTTCAAGATAGGATGCTTTATAACCTGATTCCCGCATCCTGTCTTCAATATATGATATCATCTCATATCCGAGCCCTGCTCCTTTTACCGAATCGTCAAGATACAGCTTCTGAAGCTCCGCGGTATCCTTCATATACGGAAAACCTGCGTAGCCGATACCACCCACTACTCTTCCCGTGTCCTCCAATATTACGAAATATCCGCCGGCATCATCGGTGTAGCCGTCACTCAGATGATCAAGTCCCTCATCAAAATATGCCGTTCCCGGGATATCTAGCCCGTATTTCTCAAGATTATTTCTTACAATAGAAGCAACAGCAGCGTTATCAGCTGCTGTTATCTCTCTGAAACTATATTTCTTATTATCCATTTCTGAAACTGTCCTCTGTTTCTTTGTTTATATTTTCTGTATTTCAGCACTTGCTATATATTCTGCATCCTGTGGTATCTCTATGCCCGGATCGGCTACAGATATATTAACACTCATTCCCTTATCTTCCAGTCCCATAACAAAATGGCACAGTGCTATTCCCACATCTATCTTCTGAAGATCACCTGTGGCATCGCCCGTGTAGCCTCTATCCTTCTTCTCATAGAAATGCCGGATACCGTCTTTAACGATTATTCGCCATGGCTGTTTGTTTACTGCGGAAGGAGCCCAGCGTACCATTTCAAGAATCTCTTCCATAGTTTCATCGGATTTAAGTGGGTTACCCCATGATCCGTCGAAGAACAGCTTCTCTCCGGGCATACGGGAATCAGCACCTATTCCCTTACGCATCATAATATCCTTAAGAGATTTCTTCGCAGCCGGATATCCAAGAGGGCTTACACAGGGCATCATCTCCCCTTCCTTAAGACCGGCTGCTTTCTCGAAGTTCTCTCTCTTCATGGTTCCGCCGATCAATACGGTTCCGATACCGAGTGACCATGCATATAGTACAAGCTTCTCAAAAGCATATCCAAATGCCACATCCGCATATGGCTTCTTACTAACCTTGCCCGCAACATACATGGGTTCTCCGGATAACACAGGACTTGAAAGTCCGTTCTCTTTTGCATCCATCAGCACAAATTCCACAGGTATGTCAAAAGGATTCGTTATTTCCTTTATGTATTTCTCAAGGAGCCTTCTGTGTTCGTCACTGACCTGTTCTCCGTCAAATGTCCTTACACTTTTTCTTCCCTTTATTATTTCCATCAGATCATTCATCTCATTATACCCTCATAATCCATTCCTTGTCCATCTGCTGTATTATAGAAGACCCTCTACGAATTTAGCAACATCATCCATTTTCGCGGTAGGCTCAAACCTTGCCACTACATTACCGTTTCTGTCAATTACGAACTTGGTGAAGTTCCATTTAATCTCTGAATTATTCTTATAATCCTTATCTATCTTCTTAAGCATCGCACTCATGGCAAGTGCCTTGGGTCCCTTACCGAATCCTTCGAAGCCCTTCTGCTCTTTAAGATATTTAAACAGCGGGATCGCTGTTTCACCGTTAACATCCGACTTCTTCATCTGAGGAAACTGCGTATTGTACTTAAGCTGGCAGAACTCGTGGATCTCATCATCTGTTCCCGGAGTCTGTCCTGCGAACTGGTTGCAGGGAACGTCGATTACCTCAAAACCTCTGTCATGATATTTCTCATACATATCTTCTATATCTTTATAATGAGGTGTAAATCCACATCCTGTAGCCGTATTTACAACAAGCACTACCTTCCCTTCATATTCCTTCATTGATATCTCATCCCCGTTAACTGCTGTTACGCTCTGATCATAAAATCCCATGATTGTGTCCTCCTGTGTTTTTATTGATTGGGTTGTTTCTTTGATCATATTATATTGCGTCAAATATAATTTGTCAACAGCTGATTTTGCAAATTTTATCCTGTAACCGGTCCTTAAGATACTCATACCGGAGCCGTTTCTCCTCCTTGGCAAAATGAACTTCTCTGAACTGCTCCGGACAGTTATCATAATCCAGCTTCTCGTCCCCAAACTGTTCACTCGTAAGGTCAAATACCGTACCGTCAACATCATTAAAACAATGATAATTTCCTCCCGGTCTTAAAATACCGTAAACCTTTCCTCCGAATTGATCCTGCATAAGAAATGCCGTGATGGAACATTGTCCGTAGGTTTTATTCTCCTCACTCCATGAATCTCTCATTCTCGGAGCACATGTCTTCGCACACCATATTTCGGTAAGAATATCATAATAATCTCTCGGCGTACGTCCTGTCTTATCCTTTATATCCACACTTTCCCATCCGTAGAATTTATATTGCTTCATACTCTGATCCCTTCACTCCCTGTCCTATACATCCATGCTGTACTGCATCATCTCATATATGAGCTTACTGCCCTCTACTATCTCGGGCGGAAGCAATGCCCTTGCCACAAGCTTAATATCATCCGACTCAATATCTGTCCGTTTCAGGTGCGCGTAATCGCCATCAATGCTTACTACTTCATAATACCATGTTTCCATAATATTTCTCCTTTTTGCCTTTTAAGCAATGCTTAATACATATTTTAAACATTTACAGATTAAAAGCCATAATACCTTCCGTCAATACGGAAAGTACTATGGCTTATTTATATCTTAAGAAATATCACTTATCTTTCCGGGTATATAAAGGCTGTTTCTTAATAAGCTTATTCCTTTATACCCTTACTGCAGATCACTTTCGCTGTAGTAACCCGAATCAATAAGCAGTGCCTTGTAATTGTTTGCATCAGCAAATACAGGATCACAGAGGAAGGAAGGTATAACTCCCGTTCCGTTGTCATAGGTCTTGGTATCATTGATCGGGGCCTCGGAACCCTTCATGATCGCATCTACCATTTCTACGGTTTTGGATGCAAGAGTACGGGTATCCTTAAATACCGACATCGCCTGTTTGCCTGCGAGCATGTTCTTAACGTTGGCAACGTCACAGTCCTGACCTGTAACTATGGGATACTTACCCTTATATACAGCCTCAAGGGCATTCTCAACGCCAAACGCGGTTGAATCGTTGGAGCAAAGCCATACATCAAGATCTTCTCCCGAATAATTAGCTGTAAGGATCTTCTCTGCTCTTGCCTGTGCGGTCTCTGAAGCCCATGCAGCCGTAGCAACAGCTTCGAAGGTCTGCTCTCCTGATTTCACGACCAGCTTGCCTTCATCTATATAGGGCTTAAGCACGTCATAAGCACCGTTAAAGAAGAATCCCGCATTATTATCTCCCGGATCACCTGCCGTGAACTCAATATTGAAAGGTCCGTCAGCATTGTCAAGATCCAAAGTATCTTTAACGTATGTACCCTGAACGGTTCCTACCTTGTAGTTATCAAAGGTTGCATAATAGGTAACCGCATCGGTTCCCATAATAAGACGGTCATATGATACGACTGATATTCCGGCACTCTTGGCCTTTCCAAGTACATCACCCAATGACTCTGAGTCAATGGCTGCAACAACAAGACATCCGCATCCGTTATTGATCATATTCTCGATCTGTGCGATCTGTGTCTGAACATCATTGGATGCAAACTGAAGGTCTACTTCATACCCTGCTTCCTGAAGCTGGTCGCGGATATTTATTCCGTCCTGATTCCATCTCTGAAGATCCTTTGTCGGCATTGATACTCCTACATTTCCCCCTCCGGATGCAGCCGGTGCGGGTTCTTCAGCCTTGGGAGCTTCTGCAGCAGGAGCAGCCTCTTCCTTCTTCTCTTCTGCGGCCGGTGCTGCAGCTTCCGATGAAGCTCTTTCACGTGCTACCGGTTGTGGCGGAATGGTGCCCCCCACCTCTTCACTTTTTCCGCAACCTGCAAGCAGTAATGCGACAGTACTGATGCAAAGCAATGATTTCACTAACTTGCCTGTCATGATAATACCTCCTTTTTTATATGTTATTTTCTTTCCCTAATAAGAATCCAAGCCTCCATACAATATAAATTGTATATGTAACAGGTCATTAATTATAATCATAAATAATCACTAATAATTATTTATCAAATCGGTTTTCTACGTAGTATACTGCGAAAGATCAGACCTTATCTCGTCCGAATACGAATTCAGATTCTCAGAGATACTGGTGATGTTCATGGTCTCGGTACGAAGCTTATTGCTCTCTGATACGATCACATTGCTAAGCTCGAGAACCTGATTGATATTGGCCGCCTGTTCTTCTGTAGTCGCTGCATTATTCGAAGCCACATCGTTTATCTTGCCTATTCCGTCGGCAATCGTTCCTATGCCGTCAGTTGCCTTGGCAACATCCCCATATATAGTCTCGAATGACTCATTGGCACCTGAAACCGCATTCATGCATGCTTCCATATCATCCACACATATCTCGGCCTTTGTATTTATATCGGAGATATTCTTGGTGATGGCTTCTACAAGTCTGCGGATCGTCTCAGTAGCATCGGATGACTGGCTTGCCAGTGCTCCGACTTCCATAGCAACAACGGCAAAGCCCTTACCCAGGTCACCTGCTCTTGCCGCTTCTATCGATGCATTCAGCGACAGAAGGTTGGTCTGATTAGAGATCGCATTAATGGTATCTGTAATACCGGTAATCTCATCAACGGTTTTTGCCGTGTCTCTTATAAGCGAAGTGAGCTCGTTTATAGTCTTGTTAAGAGTACCTACATTCCTGGTCATTCCTGCCATCTCATCCCTGCCCTTTGCAGATGCATCAAGGGTCTCTCTGCACAGATCCATAACATCCTGAGCACTCTGAGTCAGCTGACTGGACGTAGCCGCAAGCTCTGTAGCCGAATATGCTATATCCTCAATGGATGTATTCATCTCATTAAGTGTATAATTGAGCTTATCGATCGATTCTCCCTGGTTGCTGTTCGCATCGGAGAGGATATGCGATATGTCAAAGCATTCACCGGCACGGCTGTTCATGGCACCGGAGATACTTGACAGACTGTTTAGGGTGGTCCTCATCTTTTCGATATATTCATTAAGGCTTTCGGCAAGTGTTGTTATCTCATTATTTCCTTCGGGTACAATCTTAACAGTGAAATCACCCTTACTGATATCTGTAATACGTTCCGTTATAGTGGTTACAGGGTTGATCGCCTTATTTACCACATAATAGATAAATAACGAAAGCAGGATGATCAGTACTATCGCACTGGCAAAGGTAATATACATAACCTTTAATATCATTTTACTCAACAGTGATGAAGGTACCGCACTTACGATCGCCCATGAAGTTCCTTCGATATCCGTTGCCGTGATCATCTGTGAACCTGAAGCCGTCTTTACAGTCTTTACTCTTTCTCCCCCCACACTGCTGTCCTTATTGAGCGAGTCAAATACAGGTGCAAGACCAACCAGTATCGGATCGGTCGCAGATGCAAGGTTCTGTCCTGCAACATCTGCAATATTACTTAACAGAACGTCTTTGCTTTCTTTACTAACTATGTAGAACCTGGCATCCGGTGAAATCGAGGCAAATCCCGATATCTTTTCTGCCACTTTATCGAAATTGATATCGCTTGAAAGAACTGTGCCGCCCGATATATTTATGGAGCAGGCAAGACAGGTTTTGCCGGTAGAAGCATCCAGATAAGGTTCCGAAGAGAATATCTGCCCGTTTTTCTGCATTGCGCCAATATACCAGGGCCTGTCGGTAAATACGAACGTGTCATCCGGTGTCCATCCGGATCCGTCAAGGAACTTACCGGTATCCCCATAGGCAAGATAAACATCCTGAGAGTCAGGATCGAGTTCCGTTAGCTTAAGAAGCATATTCAGGGCATCACCATATGACATCTCCGGAGTATTTCTCATAATATAGGCAGTCTGGCTTACCCGTTCGCAGATATTGCTCCACCAGCTCTGAATCTCACCGGCATAAGCAGCCGATTCTCTTGCAAGAATATTATTCGTAAGGGACTGAATATTGTCGGATGCCAGTTTAATACTTATCTGTGTGATTATAACTATGACGATAACTACACAGATTATTATCTTACTGAGCAGGGTCTTTTTCAGCGCCTTTCTTTTAGGTGTTTTCATGATAAACATCGCCTCCGTTAACTAATTTGTATCTGGCAAAAATCAAGATATACTATTAGTCAAATACCAAATTTAATTATACAGTTTTTGTTTTCAAATTGTCAACTTGAATTGCATAAGTGACAAACCATTTTATATAATGTATACTATTTTTTACTTAAAATATTTTCTGTAACGAAGTATCGAGGGATTGTACGAGACATGATATATGATGAACAAAAAACAAGGAGCCTCTGTTGCTTAGGAACGATAACTCCAAACAGCTTATGGTACTTTACTTTACTGTTTAAGAGACATCATATCAGCTAAGAGGCTCCTTAAATATGATTTACTCCGGTCTTTATATCAGCTGAGAAGTTCCTTGTATGCTTTACCGGTCACTATACGGCAAGCTCAAGAATAGCCTTGAATTTATTTGCGTCAAGCGGATGATAGTGACCTACTTCCCCGTTTCTTGTTGCTCTTCTTGCCATTACATCGAATTTATCGGTACCTATATTGAGCTCTGTAAGAGTGGTTGCAAGGCCAAGATTTTTATAGAATTCCTCAAGCCTGTACGCAAGAACAAGTGCCCTGTCTTCCTTCGAATAATCATATGCATCCACATTAAATACTCTGGTCGCAAGAAGTGCAGGCCGCCAAGGATTTACCTTTGATATATATTTTATCCATGCAGTAGTCACGATAGCCATTCCCTCGCCGTGTGTAATGCCGTACTGGGCTGACAGCTCGTGTTCAATACGGTGTGAACCCCAGTCTGCATTTCTGCCCGCATCAAGGAAATTATTGTGGGCTACGCTGGCAAGCCACTGTATCTCTGCCCTTGCATTTATATCTTTTGGGTTCTTTATAAGTCTTCCGGCGTTCAGCAGTAAGGCTTTGATCGCACCTTCAATAAGATAATCGGTCGTATCGGAATTCTTAACATCGGAGAAATACCTCTCAAGCAGATGAGATATAACGTCCGCAATACCGACTGCCGTCTGATACCAAGGAAGATTCACCGTATATGCCGGATCCATAATTGCAAACTGAGGGATTATCCTGTCATCCTCAAAGCCCAGCTTCCATTCGCCGTTTGACAGTATTGCCGCATTGGAGGTCTCGGATCCCGAGGATGCCGTTGTCGCTATTACACCCACCGGAAGTACCTTCGCAGGTGATACTCCATCCTTAAAAAAGTCCCATACATCACCCTCATATGGTATACCGAGCGCTGTAGCCTTGGCTGTATCGATAGAACTTCCACCGCCTACGGCAAGAATGAAATCAACATTTTTCTCCTTTCCTTCCTTAACAAGTTCTCTTACAAGTTCGATATCGGGATTGGGCACAACATTTCCGTTTTCGCTAAAATCAATACCCAGCTCATCAACCGCATCCTGTATTATCTTATATATTCCCAGATTCTTTATAAAATCACCGCTGTATACAAGAAGAAGCGATTTGGTTCCATACTTCTTAAGCAGATCCTTAAGCTTATTGGCGCTTCCTTCACCGAATACTATCTTAGCCGGGTTATAATATTCAAATCCTATCATTTTCTGTTTATCCTCCTTATTATCGTCTTACGATTTTATAATCTACTTACATTTTTATAATCTTCTCCGTGATTTTCCTACTCTATGATTTATGATCTATTCCAGAGTTTATAGTCTTCTTATGACCTTCCTCCGATCGCATATGAGCTTTTTAACGGGCTTATATGTCTTTTATGATATCTTAATGGTCTTTCCCTTTATGGACCTTATTAAACCTACTACGACCTTCTCAGACGCTTTGACAGCCCCACGCCGGCTTCCTGCACCAGCATGACCATGACAACAAGTAATGCAACCGTTACCCACAGCACCGTTTTCTCATATCTGTAATAACCGTACTGAAGAGCTATTGCACCCAGCCCGCCGCCGCCGATCACACCGGCCATCGCGGAATACCCAAGCACTGTTGCTATGTTTATCGCTGCTCCAAGCATAAGCGAGGGTACCGCTTCCGGAATAATAAAGTGAAAGACTATGAAAACAGGCCCTGCACCCATCGACTGTGCCGCTTCGATTATGCCCGGCGGAACCTCATTAAGCGATGACTCCACCATCCTTGCAACTATCGGTATCGCCCCTACCGTTAAGGGTACGATCGTCGCGGTTGTTCCTATGGACGACCCCACCAGAAATCTTGTAAACGGGATCAGAAGAACCAGCAGTATAAGAAACGGAAGAGACCGGCAGACATTAACGATCACACCTACCACTGCATTCACGATCCTGTTTTCAAACAGATGGCCTTTGGCGCTCAGATACAGTATCACTCCCAAAGGAAGGCCTATAAGATAAGCAAACAGAGCACCAAAGAAGGTCATCTGTATAGTTTCGATTATTCCTTTTAAAATAGCTTCTTTTATATACGGATCCATCACGCACTCACCTCCAAGATACTAAGACCCTTTTCCCTGAAATAATCAAGCACGATATCCTGATCATTCCTGTCCTTTGGCAATTCCACCACCATTTGTCCGTAACCGATCCCACCAACGCTCCTTGTATTGGCGCTCAGGATGTTAACCTTACGTCCCGTATCCTCTACAAGATTGGATATAAACGGTTCATTGGCCGATAATCCGTCAAAAGCTATCCTTATGACCCTGCTTTCGGGGTCCGATCCCTCAAAAGGATTGATCCGCCCCTCCTGATTATCGGGAAGCACCAACCGTCTTCCCGCTGTAGATTTCGGATTGGTAAATATGTCCGATACATTACCTACTTCCGAAGCCTTACCTTCATCTATGATCGCAACACGGTCACAGATTTTCTCAACAACGGACATTTCATGTGTAATGATAACTATCGTAAGCTTCCTTGTCCTGTTTATCTCCTTTAGCAGCTCAAGTATCTCTTCCGTGATCTTAGGATCGAGCGCACTCGTTGCTTCATCACTGAGAAGAACCTTGGGATCTCCCGCAAGAGCACGCGCTATGGCCACTCTCTGCTTCTGACCTCCCGATAATCTGGCAGGATATGAATCCTTCTTATCTTCAAGTCCAACAACCTTAAGCATCTCCACTGCCTTTTTGACCCTGTCATTCCTGTTCATTCCGGCAATCCTTAACGGAAGCATCACATTTTCCAATACAGTTTTCTGATTAAGAAGGTTGAAGCTTTGGAATATCATGGATATGGACTGCCTTATCTTACGCAGATCTTTACTTTTCAGCCTTCCTATATCCTGCCCGAAGAAATTAACCTGTCCTTCGTTTATATCCTCCAGCCTGTTAAGCGTCCTAACAAGAGTAGACTTTCCTGCTCCGCTCATACCGATTATCCCAAAAATTTCGCCTTCGTAAATATCCAGATCTACGTTCTTAAGTGCCGTGAATTCTTTTCCTTCGTTTCTGTATATCTTGGTCACGTTTTTAAGTTCGTAGACCATATTGTCTGATTGCATTTTAATTTCTCCCTTATGATATTCAAGGTAACAAGTACTCCGTACTTGTTTTGATTACGCTCGCCGCTTAGGCATCATAAGGTATCCACCGCATGCGGTCCCCCTTATGATAAGCAATGCCGGACGGACTCGAACCGCCAACTTCGGTCTATGAAACCTATGCCATTCCAGCGGCCACGGCATTGATAAAGCTGTCTCTTAAGTACATATATATGGTACATCCAAAAGCTTTTATTGAAAAATATCAAAAAAGTATGGCAGGTTATAGGCATTTCCTATACCTGCCATACCCGGTTTAAAACTTATCTTATATAATCAGTTAAGAGGTACTACCGCTCCGTCATATTTACCTTCGATGAATTCCTTAACCTCCTTACCCTTAAGAGCCTCTACAAGTGCCTTAAGAGCCGGATCTTCTGCCTTATCGGGTGAAGTAGCGATGATATTCCCGTATGTCTGTGCAGCGAGACCGTCATTGGCTTCAACAGCAAGCGCCTGGCTTACATGAAGTCCGCCTTCAATTGCATAGTTACCGTTTATTACGGCTACATCAACATCAGGAAGCGAAGATGCCAGCTGTTCGGGTGCCAGCTCCTTGAACTCGATGTTCTTCGGATTATCTACTATATCACCGATAGTTGCTTCAATTCCTGCATCCTCCTTAAGTGTAAGCAGTCCTTCCTGTGCAAGCAGCAGAAGTGCTCTGGCTTCATTTGTTACGTTGTTGGGAACCGCTACAAGTGCGCCGTCCGGCAGATCCTTAAGATCCTTGGTTCTTCCTGCATATACTCCGAAGGGTTCATAGTGGATGGCTCCTATGGATACAAGATTCGATCCGTTCTCCTCATTGAACTGCTCAAGATAAGGAACATGCTGGAAATAATTCGCATCGAGACTTCCCTCTATAACTCCTGTATTGGGAGTGATCGAGTCCTCAAGCTTTACGATCTCAAGGGTGATGCCCTGCTCAGCCAGTATGGGCTTTACTACTTCAAGTATCTCCGAATGAGGAGTGATATTTGCCCCTACCTTAATGGTTTTTGAATCTTCCCTTGCACCCAGCACTGCGCTATCCTTTTCCTCAGAAGCCACATTGCTAACGGGTGCCCCATCTGCCGGTGCCTGGTTCTGTGCCACTCCCGCACATCCAGTTACTCCCAAGACTAAAGTTGCTGCGATTACTGTTGATAAAATTCTTTTTTTCATAATGATTCTCCTCCTTTTTTGGTACTTTTTTTGTATAAAAAACAGAGGCTGCAAAATTACAGGCTAATGAAACCGTATTCTGCAGCCTCTGATTTACCGGTCAGCTACAGCTTTATTTAATATTCTCTCTCCATGTTGCGGGCTTGAATTCGTTTATTATGGGAAGCAGCCTCTGATCAACATCGATCTTAAGAACCGAGTTAAAGTTATTGGTCGCTATCATCTGTCCTGCGAATCCAACGATCACTACAATCTCAGCATCATTCCAGAACTTCCTTAGCTTATCAAAAAGTTCATCCGAAACAGCTGTGGGATTCTTTACTATCTGTCTTCCAAGCTCCGTAAGAACTTCTTCCTTCTCATCATACTGAAGGTTATGAGGATCAAGGCCGAGTCCTTTTACGTCGCTTATGAAGAAAAGCGAGCATAACTGGCACGAATTGGTGGTCGATATTGCATGTGCATAAAGGATCGCATCCTTCTCACCTATAACCTCAACCAGACGTCCCCATGAAGTATACCATGCCATATAAGCATCATATGTTGCTGCATCATTCAGAAGGCCTCTCTTCATGTTGGTAACGGCGTTCCTGCCTGCCAGCTCTTCGTATCTTTCTTTCTCTGCGCCTTGTGTTTCTTCAAGTTCCAGTAATTTTATCCTTGCCATTTTTCTATCTCCTTTTTATTTTTATTCTTTTGTTTTCTTATCAGTAGTTTTCTTTGCTCTGCTGAGTGTATTCATCTTACTATCGTCACCCTTTGCTGTCTAATCCCGAATATCTATCGTTACATATAGTCATTTCCTATAACATGATCAGTCATATAACCCCTTGCTTACATAACGGTCTCCTCTGTCGGGAAATACGGTCACGATATTGCCGGAGCCGATTTCTTTTGCCAGCTTAAGACTTGCCGCCAGAGCCGCTCCCGATGATGATCCCGCGAAGATTCCCTCACGTCGTGCAAGCTCTTTTGACGCTTCAAAAGCCTCCGTATCCGTAATCTTTATTACCTTGTCTACCAGATTTATATCCATGGTATCAGCGATAAAATCATTCCCGATGCCTTCTATATTGTAATCCGCATGCTCTCCTCCGCCGATGATGCTTCCTACAGGATCGGCAAGTACGCCGGTTATATTTTTATTCTGTTCTTTAAGGTATCTGACTATGCCCGAATATGTTCCGCCGCTCCCCGCGCCTGCGACAAAATAATCTACCTTACCGTCGAGTTGCCTGTATATCTCAGGACCTGTTGTCTCATAATGTGCTCTCGGATTGGCAGGATTCTCGAACTGTTTAAGGGATATTGCTCCCGGTATCGATGCTATTATCTCTTCCGCCTTCCTGTCAGCTCCAAGCATACCGTCTTCTCTTGATGTATTTACGATCTCAGCACCAAGAGCCCTTAATAGAGTCTGCTTTTCTATCGAGAATTTCTCCGGAACCGCAAATATCAGTCTGTATCCTTTGTTTAAGGCAGCTATAGCTATTCCAAGGCCTGTATTTCCTGCAGTTGCATCTACTATGGTGCCGCCTTTCTTAAGAATTCCTCTCTCCTCGGCATCCTTTATCATATAAGCTCCTACTCTGTCCTTTACAGATCCTGCGGGATTCATCAGTTCGAGCTTGGCATACAGATTCACTCCCTCTTTAACTCCCAGATTATTTAATTTTAATATCGGTGTGTTACCGATCATATCATGGACGTCCATATATACATCCATTGTGTTCACCTCACTTTCGGTTTACTGCTTAACGAGTTTTTGCCTTCATACTTCTGAATTAAGAATCGCCTGCTCAAGATCCTTAATAAGATCATCAACGTCTTCTATTCCCACGGAAAGCCTTATAAGCTCATCTACTATGCCAACCCTTTCTCTTACCTCTTTTGGAATGGCAGCGTGTGTCATTGAAGCCGGATGGCATGCCAGTGATTCTACTCCTCCAAGGCTTTCTGCCAGGGTAACCAGTCTGATCGATTCGAAGAATTTTCTGTAATCATATTTCTTATCAAGCACGAAGGATATCATCGCTCCCGGACCATCAGCCTGCTTTTTCTGTATTTCATAACCAGGATCTGTTTCAAGTCCCGGATAATATACCTTGGACACATATCCGCTTTCATTAAGCCAATGTGCTATCTTATCGGCATTTTTAACGTGTCTTTCCATCCTGACTCCCAGCGTTTTTATCCCTCTTATAACAAGGAAGCTGTCCCATGGCGCCAGCACGCCGCCGATAGCATTCTGAAGATAATATAGTCTGTCTGCAAGCTCCTTATCGTTTACCACCACAAATCCCGAAATAGTATCCGAATGGCCTCCAAGATATTTCGTTCCGCTGTGGATCACTATATCCGCTCCCAGTGTAAGAGGTCTTTGCAAGTAGGGTGTAAGGAAAGTATTATCCACTATAAGGAGCTTTCCGGTTTGTTTTGCGATCTCAGCCACTGCTTTAATATCCGTGACCGTAAGAAGAGGATTCGCAGGTGTCTCTATGTAAATGGCTTTCACATCCTCGGATATTGCGGCTTTTACCTTCTCAAGATCCGATGTATCGACTATCTCATAAGTGATGCCGAAGTTCTTAAATACATTATCAAGAATGCGGAAAGTACCTCCGTATATATTGTCCGAAACCACCAGCCTGTCTCCGCTTTTGAAAAGGGAAAGCACTATGTTTATCGCTGCCAGACCCGATGCGAAAGCCAGCCCGTATTTTCCCTGTTCAAGATCGGCTACCAGCTTTTCAAGTGCCGCCCTTGTGGGATTGCCGGTTCTTGAATATTCCCATCCCCTGTGTTTACCCAGCGCATCCTGCTTATAGGTAGATGTCTGGTATACGGGAACACTGACCGCCCCTGTTGTTTCATCTCCGTCTATTCCTCCATGTATGAGTATTGAGTCTTTTGCCAAATTCATTATCCGTATCCTCCCTTTTAAATCTTATTTTGGTAACAATGATTACCATTAAATATCAATAATTATCTTTAATTCATCCTGAAAACCGCAAAAAGAAACCGGAAACATATCTGTCTCCGGTTTCTTTCATAATGGAATGGTCATGCAGTGTTATATTTTATAGCCGCAACAAAGCAGAGGCAAGCATCGACACGAGCGCACAGATTCCATATGAATTGCCGGAGAATTACCTCTACAACAACATCCGATATTCATAACTGTTTTCTGTGTCCGCATAAACATTTGTGTCTTTCATCTCCTTTTACTTTGTTACTGAGATTCACTTCTCATGGATGAAATAATACAACCTCTTGAATCCCCTGTCTAATTCATTTAGCCTATCACCTGCTATAGGTAAATCCTAAATATCCTGTATTGCAGGGTCTGTAAGAGAGGAAAAGACCATGACCCTCCAAACAAATGCCTTCGTTCAATCCTCCGCTTTCTAGCCTTTCTAATAAAAAGATTGTACCTCTTGATGGTTATATTTCGGGTCTGAAACCTCAGAACTTCACAACCTCGGGTGCTTTAGTGAATGAACTGAAGGTTGCGGTAGCATCTTTGAAATAAAATACCTCCGTATTACCGTCATCTGCCTTATACATTCCCTGTAAAGAAGGATATGCATCAAGCATCGACTGCCTTGCTTCTATCCGGTCATCCTCAACAAGAGTTCCGGCAACCCTGAGCCAGTCTCCATCCTTAAAAGCGCATATCTCAACCTTAGGATTCTTGTGGATCTGCTTTGATACATCCTTAACCTTACCTGTCTGGATGTACAGCTTTCCCTCAAATTCATGTACGGTTCCAAAAGGTCTTACACGTGCCTGATCACCGTCAATCGTTGCAAGATAATACGTCTCTGCTTCCTTTAAGAATTTTAATACCTTCTCCATTACCAAATCCTCCTTGCTGAATAAATTAATAGATATTATTAAATATGAATAGAACTACTCATAACAGTTACACATTAAGCTTAATTTCTACTTTTATACCCTGATCCACATGACTCATGAAAACATCCGCATCTTCAGGTTTCCCTACAAGGCTGCCATAATGTGTTGGAATAACCACTTCCGGCTTAATCACATTAGCAAGCTGCGCCGCCTGCAGAGCATTCATAGTATATGTACCACCTATGGGGAGTAATGCAATATCGCATTCAACGGATTCGTTATCCGGAGTAATATCTGTATCTCCCGCTACATATATACGTTTCCCGTCAAGAATAAGAATATATCCGACCCATCCGGATTTCTTCGGATGGAAAGGTTTTAACTTATTATAAGCATATACAGTTTCAAATTTAAGATTCTTAACTTTTTTACATTCACCGGGCTTAACCTTTATCATACTTCCAACGGATGATAAAGTAGCATCTGGTACCTCTCCCGCCATTTTGTAAGGTACTATCAGAATTGTTCCTTGCTTTACCAGCTTCTCAATATCTTCCGGTGAAAAGTGATCATAGTGATCATGTGTAATAAGGATATAATCAGCATCATGAGGTTCACCAACAATACCGATAGGATCAATATAAATAATACCCGATTCAGATCGCATCCTTATACTACTTTGAGTAATAACTTCTATATTGTCTAACATCATGCCCTATTCCTCCGGGAAATTTTTTATAAGGTAAAGTAAGGTAAGTAACCTGCTGTATGCCCGCAATCGGCTTTTTATATCGATTTCTGCAGCTTGTATTTCTTTGAAAAACAATATTATGATTAAAGGGTCAAAAGCCTGTCAACACCACAAGCTTGCTTGATGGTGGGGACAAGGATTTATGACCCGCCCCAACATGAGCAAGAAGTGGGGCTTAGCACCACGGAATTGCGAATGGTGGGTAGGATTGTGGGAGTGCGAAGCACGGAACAATCCGTTAATCATAAAAAAGTATAGTTTTGACCCCTAAATCATTATTATACCACGAATTTTATTATAATAAACCTTGATTTTTACCAAATATATATTATAATAAATAACTATAAATTATTATTTATAATCACTTATAATTATTTATAGTTATATATAAATATAATTATTCATTTATAAATATTTATAATAATTTAAAACATATTTATAGTTTTATAATTTGATTTACTGTGTATGTAGTGAGTTATATTCTTCATATGCAGATAATCAATATTTCATTTTTAAAAGTGAATTAATTCAGGAGGAATTCAAATGATCGTATTTTGCATTGCAAACCAAAAGGGCGGAATAGGAAAAACAACAACCGCAACCGCTCTTGCATCTATATTAAATGAACAGGGG
>JAILNV010000031.1 GCA_024691125.1 Lachnospiraceae bacterium
TCATGACGGAGTGGTTGAAGAACTATGCATGGGAGAGGGAACAGCCGGATATCTTAACTTTTACGATTTTGACGGGTCAACATGGGCATGCTTTCAGGATACATCGCACGCAGGCCGTCAGATTTACAATTTTGTTAAGATATCCGGCTGTTCCCTCTCCCATGCATAGTTCTTCAACCACTCCGTCATGAGCGTCAAGTACAAGAAGCGGATAGAAGTTTATTTCTGAATAGATCAGAAGCTCTTCTTCACCGTCATTATCAACATCCCTGTACTCATATTTATCTATTCCGAATTCTGTATTCATCCCGGAATATGTTGATTTATCCCCGAATACAATGGCTTCTGTCTTATCGGACAGGAAATCTCCCAGAAGCTCATGAGAGGATTTATCTTCAGCAGAGGATTCTTCGCCATTGCCTTTATTTTTCTCACTATCTTCTTTTATCTCTATATCCTCTTTACCATACTTTTCCTCTTCTGCTTTTTCTGCCTTTTCATCCGCATTTCCTTCTAAAACATCTTCACTTACCGTCTCCTCTTCGTTAACTTCTTTTATAGTCTCCGCGATTTCACTTTGCTTTGATCTGTCGGCGAAATAGATAGCTGCAAGAAAACCGACTCCAACCAGGAGCAGCGAAAGAAGAACTATAACTGTAATAAGAAGCCCCTTAGTTCCGGATTTACTCCTCTCATGGGATGCCTTTTCCGCTTCACTTTCCTTTACTCTTTCGTCTCTGTTCTTGCTTCCGGCTTCTTTCTCTCTTTGGTCAGTCTTTTCCGGATATCCCTCTTCACAGATCCGTTCATTCTCGTCTTTAATTATATCATCCGGGGTCTGTGTTTTTTCATGATTATCATTCCCGGGATACAGGCTCTTGCCGCAGTACTTGCAGAACTTCTGGTCATCCTTATTTTCTTTCCCGCAAAAATAGCAATACATAAATATCTTCTCCTCATACAGGAATTTTTTATTGTTTTAAAGGGTTGCCATCAGGCAACCCTTCTCAGTCTTCTCCTGAACCGGTATTCATATAGGCATCTATCCCGTCTGCGATTCCCCGCGCCATCTTCATCCTGTATTCTTCCGTTGCCATAAGCCTGTCTTCATCGGGATTGGACATATACCCCATCTCTATTATTGTCACCGGAGTCTGACACCAGTTAATACCGGTCATGGTATCTGTTTCCCATATTTTCTCTTTCTTTGCTCCGGTTGCCGCAACAAATGCATTCAGTACCTCTTCCGACAGTCTTCTGCTCTCTTTATACAGTTCACCGTTATATGGGTTCTTGGATGTCTGACATATGGTCATGGCTCCTTTCACAGACCGGTTATCACTTCCGTTTGCATGGATCCTTATAAGAGCATCCACTCCGGCTTCGTTAGCCATCTGAGCTCTTTCACTGTTTGATATATCGACATTATTATCCTCACGTATCATGAGCACCTGATATCCGCGTGACTCAAGTTCATCTCTCAGCTTAAGCGCCACCTGCAGATTCAGTTCATATTCGTGAACACCCGTCTCAACACCTGTAGCTCCACCGGAAACCTTCGTTTTCATCTCGCTCGACCCGGGTCCCAAAGGCTCTTTCCCACTGTTTCCTCTGGCCTGATGTCCGGCATCGATCGCTATAAATCCTTTAACTTCTGATCTCTCCGATGCATCAGATTCAGATGTTTCAGTCACATCCCCGTTTTTGGTCTCTTCACCGCTTTCAGTGACTTCATCGCCTTCAGTAACCTCACCGTTTTCTGTTACATTGCCCGGTATATTCTCTGTTTTCTCAGCTACATATGCAGGCTGTTCATCTGTTATTACTATGACAGGGCTGTCTTTAGGTACATCACTACTGTTATCTGTTGCTTCCTTTTTGCTGTTATTACAACCCGATAGCGCAAAAGCACATATTAATAGTCCAATAACAGAGACTTTTTGTATTGAAGAAACCATTCTCTGTTACCTGTACCCTTCTTCCTTCTCATATTCCATGATCAGGTCAAGATTATCAAGTTCTGTTCTGCTCAATTCCCTCTCATTGAAATCATCAGGGTCGATGGTTCCCTCATACCAGTCCTTTGAATCGAAATATCTCTGCAGTTCCTCATCCTTGAATCTTCTGCCATGTCTTGCATATATCTCATTCCGGGCAATCCTGCACTCATCCTTTGTAAGATCCTCCAGATCGCTTTTATATAACCTTAATTCCGAACTGTAAGGTAATATATACTCATCTTTTTCTTCCTCTTCCCCGGTCTCATCCTCTTCCCGATCGCTGTACTCCTGACTATACTCCTGTTCTTCTTCCTGATCGAATGCGGATTCTGCCTCTCCTTCTTCCTGACTGCGATCTCTTTCTTCAGACACATTCTCTTTATCCGCACTACCCTCTGGCCCTTCATCAACCATTTGGATAGTATCGTCTTTTTGCTCTTCATCCACAGATTCACCCACAACAGCTTCATCGGCCACTGTCTCTTTTTTATCACGATCCTTATTGTCAGATGAATCCTGTTTCAGGTACATGGCCAAACAGATTCCGACAGCCGTAAACACCATAACAAGGAGTATTATCACTATGATGAGGAGCACATTATTGTATGAAGCCGTTTTAACATGCGCGGTATGTTCTGTTGCTGTCCCGGGCGCCTTATTTATCTCTGAAGTCCGGACGCTTACATTTATTTCTTTATTTCCTGCTTCTTTTCCCTTATTTGCTCCATCATTCTCTGTACCAGCTGTTAATTCCCTGCTGATTACCGGTTCTGTTTCCCTGCTGTTATCCGTGTTGTTATCAGTCTCATTGTCTTCCATCTTCGGATGAAGACTTTTTCCGCAGTACTTGCAGAATTTCTTCGACTCATCATTTTCTTTTCCGCAAAAATAACAATACATTTTTCCTACTCCGCTAATTTAGTTCCGCATTTTTCACAGAATCTGCCGCCTATCCTGTTAGGGGCTCCGCACTGCATACAGAATATTTTCGCTTCTGTTCCCTGTCCGCCTGAGTTTCCAAGAATATTCTTTTCATTAGCCTCCAGCTGAGCCAGCTGACCTCTGAAATCCTCTATCTCTCTGTATTTTTGCTCAATCTCTCCGATCAATGCAGAGACCATATCCATGGAAAAATTCGTACGGTTAATATATACTGTTTCACCAATCGTTTTCATTATCGAAGCAATATCATTTTCTCTTCCGGAAATTGCCGTTTTCAGCTTGGTTGATTCCATGAGGTTGGATGTTTTTACATTGATAGTAGCAAAACCCTTGTTAATACTGTCCATAAAACCTGCCATTTTACTTCCTCCTTAAAATGCGTCCGATACGTCTATTGTTTCTTATATCCGCAATTGCCGCAGAAGATTGCATCACTGTCAAATTCTGCCCCACAATTCGGACAATACTCTGTTGTCCGGGCTTCTTCAGAATTCTCTTTCTCAATATTCGCTTCATCAGGCTGAACTGTCTCTTGCGGTGCCTCATACTTTGTTCCACAGGAAGGACAAAAAACAGCTCCGGGATTTAAAACATTTCCACAGTTCTGACATTTGGCAGCATTAATCTCCTGAGTATTTGTATTGGCAGAATAAGCATTTCCGATTGCGGGACGGATTGTCGGAACAGATATGCCTCTTTCGATCAGCTCCTTGGCTATCTTATCCTTAAACATCCAAAGGAGCATCGCCATCAACGCAAAGAGAACTCCCCATACAGGTCCTGCGGTCATCTTAAAAAATCCGGGATCCGCTTCCATTTCATCCTCCAAAAAAATGTTTAATTTATTTACTGCCACTCCGATGGCAATAACCCAGATAATATTTATCACGGTTATCGAAATCCCCGGTAATTTATTATCTATGACATGCAGAACAATAACAGCTATTCCTAGTATCAGAGTCAGGTAAAAAGCAAACATTACAAGAGTATATACTGATTTTATTTTTTTAATCGTTTCGAAATCTTCCTCGTCAAAGTTTTCACTGATTTCTTCGTTATCCTCCAGAGCTTTGATCATTTTTTTCGTTGCAGGTAATATTGAAACAGCTTCTTTAATCGATATTTTACCATCATCCATAACATCCATTGTCTTTTGCGAATATTTTACAAACTGCTTTGCATCAAAATCAATATCGAACTCATCAAACATATCCTGCAGATCATCAATATCATCTTCATCCAGGTCTTCTATCCTGCCAACAAACGGGATTTCTGTATCCATAGTCTTTTTAAATTTCCGCAGATCCTTCTTATCCGCTATTTTCATTCCTCCGCTCATGAGTACCAACATTGACAGAATCACCAGAATAACACTGGCCCATTTGCATATAAGCTTTATATTTTTTTCATTCATATCCAATACCTCTTTTCATCATAGTTATATATTATGGAATTTTCATTAATCTGCTTTTTCATTCAGTTACCGAACTGTTTCAGTCCCTCACTTACTTCATAGTTGTATTTATCACGGTTCTTTGTTATGAAATCCGTAAACATTGCATTTCCATCTTTATATCCCGGAATCGAACTAAACCAGCCTGATGACAGATCTGTATACCCCTGAATACCTTTCATTGCTTCATAGTTCCACCCTCCGTCAGGCAAGCCAACATATCCGTAATACAGAACCGGGAAATAAACTGTCGTCGGTTCAAATTCACCTTCATCGTGTACAACCGTTCCGCTGCATATAACATATATATAATTGTCATTCTCAATTGTTCCGGTCTGCTCTTTTGCAACAAGCAAATATTCACCTATTGGCTTCAGATCATCAACATGTATCTTCTCATAATTCTCATCAAATTGTCTCCGAACGACATCTACTGCTTTTTCTTCAAGTTTTGACAGTGCGGCATCATCTATGGACGCTACATCGGTAACCTTATTATAATCAGCATAAATCTCTATACCATCCCCACTCGTAACAGTATAGTTTTCCTCTTTCGATGTAGCCAAATCAGCATACATCAGGGCAGGATTAGCATATCCGTTAGTTCCGTATCCGTTGTTGCCGATCCTTGATGAGCCTACGATTCCGTCACAGGATTTATAGTTTACTTCTCCGGCGGTCTTTGTAATTGTACTAAACCATATCGGATAATATACTGTCGTTGCGTCAAGCTTACCCGGCTCACCTGTTACAGTCGCCTTATATATGAGATAGACTCCGTTCGGGGAAGACCACCAGTAATCTCCATCCGGCTTGGTCCCCAGGAAAATATAACCCGAATAAGCAAGTCCCGTAACCTTATTCTTCTCATCATAGGATTTAGTCGTATATGAAACAATCCTATCCTCAGCTTCCCGTTTCATACTGTCAAGCAAAGTCTCAGGTATATCTTCAAATTTGCTCAGATATTCATCAAGTCCTTCAACTGTATATTCCTTTGTCATTTCTTTGGGAATCTGTCCATATTCATCTATATAATCATCTTCGTTTCTGTATCCGTAGGTAACAGTCAGTGTAGCTGTATCACCGTTAGAAAAAGAGCCATTATTTTCCACATAATATTCAAGTCCTTTTTCATAATCTGCTCCTGTTATTTCTGCACTTCCGTTTGGTGCCATGCCGGTGAATTCCAATGTTATACCCTCAAAGGCATCAAATGTATCAATCTCTTCAAGTCCGTCAACAGTGAATTTTTTAATTCCCGTTTTTGATTTTAATCCGAGCTTTTTCCTGAATCTGTCTTCCTTTATGTTCCACTCAACATTTACTTCGTCTCCGTTAGACAGCTCAGATTCCTTATCTATCTTCACCGAAGCCACATCGTCAAGCTCATCCTTCAGAGTACTTTTGCTTATATTATTTTTCCTGAGAGTTTTTCTGTATTTGCTGTAGAATGCATCATAGTCCAGTTCTCCCGTTGCCCTGCCTCTTGTGTCATATCCTTCGAACTCAACTGTATAGAAATCATTAAGATCCACTCTTTTCCCAATTACACTCGCTATGATCACTACCGCAATAATAACCAGAACAACTGCACCTGCAGCAGCAAGATAAGCCGGCTTAATAAAATTCTTTATTGTGTCTGTGGATATTCCACTCACTTTTATCTGATTTACTCCTGATGAACCGGGGGATGTATTAGTATCACCGCTACCCCTGTTGAAATCCGCCTGATTGGTTCCACATCTTGCACAGAACAGTGCTCCTTCCGGTAACTTCTCTCCGCATTTCTGACAAAACATAGTATAGTCCTCTCTTTCTTAAGTAATATTGGTGGTTACATCTATATAGGGACAGTGAATTTCATAAAGGTTTCACTAAAATTATAATTTTTGAACTATTTTTATTCTATCTTATGCATGAGAATGCGTCAATGGAATCATTATGTTCTGACAGCATGTGACCAAACTCCTCTTTACAGAAAATGGTTCGGTTATAAGCATTTCTGTCTAATACCAGATAATCCTCCTCTGAGATTGACAAATCTCTTAATCCCCGGCGACAGGATTTTTTATTTTTTAAGAACTCTTCACTTCAATAGGTAATGCCCCTCCTTTCGTCGGCGGCCAATCGTCAGAGCCATCCTGAATTATGCTTCGCATAATGGCTCTTCCTCACAATACGGACACACCAAATTTTCTTTGTTCTATTATTGGGTTCAATTCCGATTTTGTAAAGTCCGGGATTGTGTGACGCTTTTATGACTTTCTGTATGATATGATCATACCATCAAAAGAAAACAGTACCTGTATTCTCAAATAATGTGAACTGGAATATAAACTGTTACCCCTACAAAAAATATATATTGATTATTCATTTCCTAATTTATTCATTTTCTATTTTCCGCTATAACATATTCCCCGTTCTTAAACTTTACAGAAGATCCTGTCATCCTGAATCCGACTTTTTTCATCTCCTGTAACAAGGAATGCATATAAAATCCATGTGTGACGACAGCTACATCCATATCGTCATTTCTGATCAATTTTACAAACTCTTTAGCCCGTTCTCTCGTTTGCCCGCGAGTTTCAACCTGCCTTCTGCAATTAATAATCCACTGCAAACGGCCCATCAGATACCAAAACCATATTGGCATATTCATTTTTGTATCAAAGCTTGATTTAAGAGGGACTTCATTTATAAGCCGGGTTTCAAAATATTCTTCATTCGGAAACAGTATTTTAGCTGTATCCTGACTCCGAGACAATTCACTGACATATATTTTCTGATATACGGTCTGCGGAATACTATAAGTCACATTCTTGATCGGAGAAAGATCATATTTTCCGCACTCTAAATCAAACATTTCTGATGTACACCACCTGCTCCAGCAAAAGTCCACTTCCGCATGTCTAATAATAACTACCCTCAATAGATTTCTCCCTATATATACTTCTCAATCACACACTGTTCTACAACCCTTTTTCCATGAAGAACCAACACAGTTTTTGCTTCACCGATATAACAATCATTCATTAGTCACTACATAATAGAGGTCTAAATCCGATTTTCTAATATACATTTAGACCTCTAATACCATCATATTATCATAAGTTAAATATAAAATATAATTTTGGTTGATATAAAAAAGAGACGGACAATTTAGTCCATCTCTCATCAACATATCATTAATATCAATTACGCAAATTTCTCTTCCTTCTCCAATTCCTCGAAAACACAGCGGATCAGAATACCGGTATTGCTGTTTTTACGTGAACTTCCGTTAATTGACAGTACCTTCATGTCTACGCCTTTCTTTCCCGGGTTTTCCTTCAGTTCATGAATCTCACGGCTGTACCATATGCGATTACTTCTGCCGCACCCTGCATTATCGCAGATGAAGAGTAACGGATATTAACGATCGCATCCGCCTGCAGCCTCTCCGCCTCTTCAACCATACGCTTGGTAGCAAGCGCTCTGGCTTCGTTCATCATCTCATTATAAGCTGTCAGCTCTCCTCCAACCAGAGTCTTTAAGCCGGATCCAATGTCCTTTGCAACGTTCTTGGACTGAATGGTACTTCCCTTTACCAACCCAAGCATTTCAAGTTCTTTACCGGTAATGTAATCAGTATTTACTAAGATCATCTTCTTCCAGCATCTAATAATGATGAAACAACAGCTGCCAATATAACTACAAGATATCCCATCGCAAGTATAATTCCGAATAATACAGCTGCAAGCCAGGACTTAGTGAAAAGTGCAAGAAGGATACAGATGCCAACAAGTTTCATCGGAAGGCCTGCTACATTCTCATAAACGCTTGCTACTATCGTGATTATCAGGCTTAATAAGCTCATTACAATTATCATTGGAAGAATTATCGGTGCCAATAGGATTTTTACTAATACTCTACTCATGTCAGATCCTCCCCTCACGCTTTTCATTTGCTACCTTATAGGCAATCAAACGAAGTACATA
>JAILNV010000111.1 GCA_024691125.1 Lachnospiraceae bacterium
TTGAATAATCCACATAATCCACGAAAAGCATATAATTATCACTCATCTCCACAGGGATCTCATCAAGGGCAAAGACCTTGGAGGCGTTACTACCGCTGTCCCCAAAGTTAATTATCTCATGCCCCTTGAAATATTTTCCTCCCTGGATCTCAAGGTTCAGATCAGCATAAAAAGCCGTATACAGTTCCATCCTGTCATCGGTAACGGCATCATAGCCTTCCATTCCGATCTTATCTATAACGGTGTTGGCACTTACAACATTATCACCGCCATCCTTGTTTATATCTAAAAACACCGCATCATCACCAACAGTCTCATATGAAGTGATCGTTTCCTCCGTATCGGTCTCAATGACTGTTTCATCGACCAAATCCTTATCGACAGCAAAGGCCATGGCAGGCACACCTGATATCCCTTCTGTGATCAACATAATACCCAATGTGCAAGCCGCGATCTGCAGTATACTTTTTCTCTTCTGCCGTTATTCTTCCGCAATAAATAAGAAACGTCTGAATAATAATACATATCTTCAGACGTTTCCCATTTAGGTGAGTGTGAAATTGAGATGGGATCCTCTATAATAAAGCTCCTTAAGGGGAAGAGCCTTATTTCATTGTGCTTATACAGCCCACTGAAGCTGCATCCCTCTGAACATATCTCCAAGGGTTACTCCCAGATGCTCTACTTTTCCGCTCCTTGCGTCGCTGTATATTCTGTTAAGTTCGAACTCAGGATCCTTTCTGAGCTTTGCAAACAGGAGTGCTGTATTATATGCATCCACAAGCCCGTCATGTGCCCTTCCTTCTGTGCATATATCCGAAGCAATAAGGGCTTCTTCAAGACTGTACTGATAAGAAACGTTCATCTTTTCATCAAATAGCTCCTGGCAGTCGATCCATGCTCCCATGAGTCTGTTCATCACTGCTTCATCCAAACCTTTTAACTCTGATTCCTTTTCTATCTGCTGTCTGTCAGCTCTGCTCCAGGCTACGAGGCTTACCTCTCCTTCAGGGAGCCATCTTAAGAACTTCTCCATAGCTTCCCTGTAAGTAGGTGCTGTATATACATTTTCCTTTGTTATACCGGTAAGATTTATTATAAACGGATCAAGCCTGCCGTATTCCGGACGTACAAAGGTGCTGAACTTCTTCACAACATTGTAATCATCATCAAGCAGGATGGCCCCTATCTGGATCGTCTCTCTGCTCCACTTATAATCTTTGCTCATAAGAGCCTTCGATATCCTGCACATTTCAAGATCAAGTACCACGTAATTCATTTGTAATCCCCCCATTTCTTCGTCTTGTTTATGTTTAATGTTTATTAATAAGGTTGTGTTTGTTTCTTATGAAGGTATGATACCATATATTTTTGATAAAATTGTCCAATAGAAGGGACACTCAATGCGAAATTATGCCAGCGAACAACTGTTCTGTTTTGATTATCTCATAATTTTTAATATTTGTCAAACATTTGTTCCCATTCTTGCTTCAAACTCTCTAAGATCATCCCTCGCGTTGTCTTTATAATTATTTGACATATTCATTTGAAGACGTTGTATTATACTATCAAGTTCTTTTTCTATATTACTCTTAAACAAGCCCATACATACTCTCCCTACAGTATTTATAACGGATATCCCGGCTGCACCGGATATACAGACATATACTCTGAGTAAAAATCATCCGGAAGACGTCCAAACAGCTCCGTCATATCTGTTCCTCCTGTAAAATATGTATTGCTCCCTCAAAAACAGTCGGCGGCATGTCGTCGGAACAGATCCTGAATATGACTTCGTCATATCTGTTCCTCCTCGTGCTTTGATATATATTGTGTTGCTATTCTGTTCTCAGGGTGTGGATCCGTCATATACAAAACTATCAGAAATATCCACTCCAACGGTTTCATTATATAATATACAATATCAGCAGCACTCTTTGTCCGTATGTGCCGCGCAACCGGATATCCATGCTTATCATAGAAATCCCTGATTGCCCTGTGCATCCGGGGAGTATTCTCCTCTAAAACCTGTTCAAATGCATTTGCTATAAGAAGCTGCCTGTTAACCACTATCCTGTGTCCGTGCCTCTCTCCCATTCTTATGGGCTTTACGATCCTTTCATGGCCTCCTGCCGCAACCGTACACAGGTAATGCTCATCCATTGCCACATTAGGTGGTGCTTTCATCCTGGACAGATTCCACTGCGCCGTTTCAGTCCACGCCCTTATCACATGATCGGGATATTGTCCAAACAATGACAAAATACCAAGGATCACACCCAAAAGCGGAATCATGGCTATTACTGCAGCTATAGGCCATGAAAAAGAATTATCAAGAATTCCGTTAAGATCAGCCATGAAACCCTCTCCGCCATATAACTCTTCAAAATGTTCTTCATCCTGATTCCATTCATATACCTTTCTTATGATAAGCCTTGCTGCCATACTTATTAAACAGAAGGGAAGTTCCATAAGTGGAGCCAACCAGAACAGGGGAATGCTGTTTGAAGAGTATGCAAGACCCTCAAATGGAGTGATTTTAAATAACTGAATCATAAACAACAGTATCTGGGTGATACCGATATATATCGCTCCCATGCACAAAACCGTAATGAGTGGCGGAGTATTTGAAAGCTTTCGCGTAAGAAGAACAATATATCCTATGATTCCGACAGCAAGCAGAGCTATGACAGCAGGCAAAGCTCCTGTCCACATTGGCTGATGTATCTCGCGATTATGCAGCTGTTCGCTCCAAACAGCATTCCACTGTAAATCAATTGTTGCTGAAATCAACGCAGCATAAAAAAGTGATAAAATCGTACCGATGAAAACAGTAACAAGATCCATCAGACCAAATATCTTTGACTCATACGTACCGGGAAGAAGTCTTTGCGGATACTTAATCGACCAAATAAGAGCAACAATATTGATAAATAGAAGCACAATAGGATAGGTAAGGCACATGCATATCAGACTGACATATAAAGCATCCCTCGGATCCGCCAGAGCAACCACACAGCCTACAATAATGGATAATACTGCCGGACCAAAGATAAGAGTCAGCGTCAGTCTTTTTTTGTTTCTGAATAATTCCTGAAATTTCTCTTTCATTTCATCCTGTTAAATTTCCCGGCTACATCGAAACCGCTTCATTTGATTCAAATATACAAACAAAAACACATTTAATCAATCGTTTTCAGATTGAAAATGCATATTCTTCTATCGGGGTGTATATCATCCCACTTTTACCTCTGTCAGAACGCATCAAAGAGATATACTCCACATCCATGGAAGCAGGAAACGGACAATCCGTCGGCAGATCTTTGTCGTATTCCATATTTCTGACAAGTGTTATATGCGGAACAAACTTCTTTCTGTCAAAAGGAATGCCATTATCGGACAGAGCTTTTCTTATCCGTTTTACATTTTCAATAAGACCTTTGTCTTCTTTAATACCTATCCAGTACAGGTCCTTAAAGCATCCAAACCCATCAAGTGTAATCTTCATAGGTTCAAAAGCAACATCATTCAAAGCATCTGAAACCTGCTCCGGATCGCTATACTCCCCTATAAATGCAAGTGTAAGATGCATATTTTCGCTGGCAGTGAAATTACCTTTCATTCCCTGAAGTTTAATGCGTTTTTGTATCATGCTCAATTCATCTTTTACCCGGTCTGTAAGCTCAATCGCAATAAATAATCTCATATCATTCTACCTCTCCTTATACTGTATCGGCACTTCTTCTCCGCTCTCAAGCCTCATACCCCCGGCAAACGCAGCCGGGAAATGATACTGCTTCTCAACACCGGAATCATAAATGACCAAGAACATCTTAATCTTCCCATACTATTCCTTTACTCAGCCCATGTTACAGGATTTCCTGTCCTGTCAAGCGGAGTCCTGTTAGGAAGTCCGGTATCTGCGTAGCCCAGTATCAGTCCCCCTGTAATGGTCTCATTAATCAAACATTTTTCTGGCCTTGGCAGGAATTACGATCTGCCCCTTGTCCCCCAACCTTTTCGGCTATATCTTCCTGGGTCATTTGTAATATCTTTCTCAATTGAACCAGATTATCGCTAAACATTTATTGCTCCTTCTTCTTTTTGATTCCAAGCACTGCCCATCTGAAAAAAGGAATCCTCGAGATCAGGGCATATAATCCGTATCCGAAAACAAATCCTGCCGCAAGGCTCAAAAAATAACAGGCAGGTGCAGGGAGAAGTTTGGGGCTTGCAACAAACAAAGCAACCGAGGATATGCCAAGATAATGGAATACATACAGACCGAAACTGTGCCCTGTCATCCATTTTGTAAATACATTTGAAACATCTCCGAATCGTGCCATTAAAGAAAGCATGGCAACGGAACCCACATATGCATCCAGCGAATAAAGAAAGCCTCTGTTTATGGGCTTATCCGCATAGTTTTCGCCAAAATATGTGAAAGAAAAAATAACACAAAGGGCTATCGCAGCTGCCATAAAAAGTACGGCGATATTCTTTATCCTTTCAATGACTTCATCATGTGAAAATACATAATATCCGAGGATAAAGAACACAAAGTAGAATGCAAACCGATATACGGAAACGATGGGGGTGTTTAAGATCTGCGCCGCGCCCCAGATCGGAAAAACAAAAAGTCCTGCCAGCCACAGCGGAGTCTTGGCTCCCGCCTTTAATAACCTTCCCTTTTCGATCTTTTTGATGAGAACAAGCACTACACAGTATATCCAAAGAAGATGCATATACCAAAGCACTCCGCTTCCGGATGCAACCATTATCAGATATATGACCGGTTTGGGAACCCGGGCGGCTGAAAGTCCTTCAAAACCTCCGCCGAGAGACATGCTTACATAGCCCTGGATAAACTGAAAAACAAAAAGTCCTATGGTAGAAGGAACCAAAAGTTTCAAAGTCCTTGCCTTGATAAACTCTTTGTCTGAATGAGAATCCAACGACAATCGGGCACTGATACCTGAAACCAGGAAAAGCACCGGCATAAACCATGGATAAACCAGATACTGATAAATGTCATAGTACTGTACGGAAAGATCCGTGATCTTTCCAAGTCCCCCCAGTACCCCCTCGGCATTATACATGTAAAATACATGATAGATCACAACTATAACTACCGTGATCCAACGAAGGTTATCCAAATAATGTTTTCTCATACCAATCCCACCTTTGCAATATATTTTAACATAATTATATTTCTTTTATAAATGGGAATCTATCAAGCAAAGTTAACATCTGCGCAGAAAAAATGTTACTTATTCTTTACAGGAGCCGATCTTCATTATTTCTCAACGATCTTTCCTTCCCTTATATGTATTTTTTAAATTCCTCAGGGATGATAGGAAGGTCTTCCTTTTACCGGACATAAACATGAGTACATAAGCTGTATCGCCTTTTTTAAACTTTGCCGGCATCAGTGTTCACCACCTGTCAAGTTTTGTCATTTTTGCTACGATTTATGCACGATCAATTGTCCGACAAATCGACTTTTCAAAAAGCCAATATGCTTAGCAACATACTGATTACGCCCAAGACAATGGCTGAAATTGGCATCCACAGAATATTGCCTCTTTTTACAGCTATATCGACTATAAACATTATTAAGCCGATGAGTCCACCCAATATAGCAAATATCCATGTGAAAGCAGTGAAAAATACCTTTTCTGCTACTGACAATGCAGCGCTGTTTGTGATCGCTGTAGCACTTCCTCCCTGTCCGGTTCCGACCTTAGATATGATCAGGAGTAAAAGCACGCAAACAATCTCTGAATGTCGATTATGCGAATAGTTAATCTTCCATCTCCCATGGGAACATGTTAAGAGTAGCCTTCACATTGATCTGCTTTCCATCTTTGCCATCAACCGGGAAGCTGATCATTTTATCTTCCTTCACATCAGTGATCGCCATATATGTATTTAGACTGAACCTACTATCTCGTTCTCACCCATATCATCAAGCAGCATACAGTCCGTATCCCAGAAGCAGAGATTCTCATACTCTTTCAAGTCTTCATACATGTTCATTAGATATTCTGCCATCTCTTCAAATGACTTATTATAATCTGCCTCACTCAGTTCACCGCTCATCGCCATATCCCAACTGACCTCATCAAGGATTATATCCTCCATGAGGCCGATCAGTCTGTCATTTACAAATTTCTTCACTATATCCGCAGCTTCACCGTCTGCCGGAAACTTTGTAATTTCAGCATTTATCTTATAATCTCCACTATCTCTCCAATATACATGTCATGAACCGCATCCCCCGAATAGAAAGTCGATGCAATTTCCGGAAGCATGTTTTCAGTCTTTAATTCCTGGCAGAACAGCTTCCTGCATACAAGGGTAACCTCTGCTTCTTCAAAAGTCATGGAATGCTCTGTCTCTTTGGCTGTAAGTCCGGAATCATGCATCTTATCCATATCCCTGCCGGATTTAGATCCAAGGACATTAAGCACCTTCCTGCACTCTTCCGGGTAGAAGCTTACGGTAAAATAATCATTGTCTTCCATAAAATCATGCGTATAGCGGGACTTTCTCACATAGACGGTTGCCACGGGCTTGCCCCATATCGTTCCAAGTCCGCCCCAGCTTACCGTCATGGTATTGAAATTATCCTTATCTCCGGCAGTGAGCAGCGCCCACTTCTTGTCAAATACGCTTAAAATATCTGTTGTAAATTCCATCGTAAAATCCTCCCTTTTATTCCTCACTTATCCATGTAAAACTTTCCGAACCTTCAAACATCTCTCCATTACCGGAAGTAAACAATTTATGCAACGGATCATCTACAGACTTTCTATCATCTTTGTTGATGCAGTCACTAAAACGCGCTCCTGCAAACCCTGTTATCTTTTCTATGTTGTTGATTTCATCAAGGCTCATTATCTCTATATCCTCTGCTCCCATGTCCGGCCACATTTCTGACGTTAGAAAGTCAGCATCCTTTTCTTCCGCTCTTATGATCATCAATGGAGCAGGCAGCCGGTGATCCGTACTCGATCAGTCCCGCGTCTGCCGGATCCAGGGATATCCTTCCATCTTCGAACACAAACGCCGGTATCCCGACATCCTTTATCTCCTTGCTATGATCGAAGACCGGACTGCTGTCACGGAGCCTGATAAACTCGCTCATGTTACGGATATTCTCACCTATGTTTATGTATTGAAATTCGTTCTCCCGTCCTTTGATCTGCTCATGAACATAATCACAGTATGGACATGTGTGCATTCCATAGATCTTGATCATTTTGTACCTCCTATCTTTCCTTCTTAACCATTTACAAGTTCCTTACCCATCTCAAATATCTTTTTACATTCCTGAGGAAATACGGTCTCATGGCGCTTATGCTTGCTCTCGGGATCAAATATAGACCATTCCCAGTCCAGTTTGCTGTAGTCATATACCTGAAGAGTATCTCCGCTCACAAATACCTTCGTCGGTCCCACAAAAGAACTGAGAGTCTGCTGATAATTTCCCAACAAAACCTTATACATGGTATCCGGTGCATTACTTGTCATAACAAGGATCACAGGAACCGGATGTTCATTGCAGCACGGATTCTCCCTGTTATATGTCAGATTCTGGAAGATCACTATACAGACCCAGTGCTTTTCCCTTTGCCTGTCCGTTACCTATACTGCAGGACGCTGTGCCTAAACAAATGGCCAAAGTGCTTATAACTGTTATTATCTTTTTTTTCATATCCGCTGACCTTGTTTATTTCATCCTGTTGAGTATCCCGTCCACATCTATCCCCGGATGGGTAGTATATATCTGCAATATCTCCTCGAAAAATTGATATTTTTATTCTACCATATCCATGGAACTGTTCACATGCGGCGATTACTTCAGTCTGTGTCTGATGCAGCCCGGAAGAAATCCTTCTATTGTACAGAAGATGATAGCAGGATTTGAGAACAACGGTATTTCATGCACTCTTAGTGGGGAAGAGTTTTTTCAGCTCTCAGATTTTTTGCTTCCTGACTGATGTTCTGAATAGTTCCATACTATCATTAATAAAGACGCAAAAACAGGCCGTTTCTGCACAGAATACAGCCTGCTTCACATATATTAAATATTTAAGGTATTACACTATCTCGTCTGTAGAGCCATCTTTCTTGACGATCTCAAGCTTGCAGCCGAAGCCGAAAGCGGCTATGGTTCCTGCAATGAGTGCCCAGGGAGCTGCAGCAGCACCTATGATCCCTCCGATGATCCCCACATTTACGGGAACCTTCAGGATTATCTCATCATCCTTTCGGATCTGAACCCTGTCAACATTACCTTCTTTTACTTTAGCTTTGAGTTTATCGATCATATCCTTGATCTCATCTCCCACGCTTGTTCCTGTCGGAGCAAGTGCTTCAAGAGCCTTATCAAGGTTTCCCTCCGCCTTAGTCAGGGCTTCCTTTGCTGTGTAGTAGTCCACACCTGCAAGTTCCATTACCTTTTCAACATCTTCCAATCTGATCTCCATCCTTTTTTCCTCCTATCTTATTTTGTTTGACAGATCTATATTAAAACGCCTGACGGCGCAGTTTACAGACCGTTTGTCTTATCATATAGCTACAAGCCTTTTTCTTATTGTTTCTACCTGCCTTATGGCATCTTCACACTGCCTCTTTGCTGTGCTTATCTTGCTCTGAACGATGACATCCATGACGAACCCGTCAAAGAAGAAATCAGCAAATGTTAGAAACTCATCTATATGGATGGATGAAAAGCCTCTCACATCCCGCAATTCTTTGCTGAACTTCTGCAGAGCATACCTTGCATCATCTATCTCCCGTTCAGCGCTTGCCATCTTGCTGTGCTTAAGGAGCCCGGTTATCATGTTTCCGCCGAATATGTCAAGTATCCCCCAGGTACCGGCACTGTCAAGACAGCGTCTGGC
>JAILNV010000126.1 GCA_024691125.1 Lachnospiraceae bacterium
AGTCAGGGTATAAGAATTCCAAAGGATATACTTGATAAAATGCAGTTAAAAATCTCTGATGTACTGGACATTGAAATAAAGGATGACACAATTGTGCTGAAGAAGCAGTTTGTCCATAAAACTTTTGAAGAAAGGTTGGCAGAATATAACGGAGAAATAACGGTTTGCGATTTTGACTGGGGTGAACCGATGGGGAGAGAAATTTTATGACTGAATATAATCAAGGGGACATAATTAAGATTAGTGGATTTAAAAAGCAGTTATTTGTAATTGTTAGTAAAAATGCATTTATAAGAGCAACGGGTATATTTCATGTTTGTCCAATGATTTCAGGGATTCCAGCCGGACCAATACATATGGAAGTGAAAGGTAAGAAGGGTGAGTCGGGCACAGTAATATGTGAACAGATAAAGGCCATTGACCCCAAGGCAAGAGGATGTAGCCGAGTTGATCTGCTTTCATATGAAAACATAATGAATGTATCCGATGCTGTTCAGGGAATATTTGAGTATGACTAGCGGAAAAAATTATAAAAGCTGACATTATCTATGGGTCAGTATGGTTGGAGGTGGAATATATTATGCTTTTTCGGCTTCCCTTATCTGGTCTCCGCCGGGGACAAGACAGGGGATGCAGCGACCAAACAGCCTGACTTCCGTAAAGAATCCTTCATCAAGATCGAGCTTTGTCTTATGGGAAGTTGTTATCTGCGCAGATCCGTCATCTTTTTTGGAAAAATCACACGGCAGAGTGTACAGAGTACCGAATTTCTCGCTGTAGCAACGCATTAGCCCGTCCGGATATTCTTCCACCACGTCATATCTGCATGAACCGAGCCACTTCATCAGCTTGTCTTTTTCGGACAGGTCATATGCGAGTTCCATATATTCCGAATAAAATCTCCGCCTGTCAAGGAGCATATTGACTGCCCATCTTCCGGCTAGCCAGACCCTGACTGAATGCTCATCCGCAAGTGATAAAACTTTCCGGAGATCCCTCGGGGTGACTACTTCTTTTTTTGAAGAGTTATAAACGGATACACACAGTAAAATGGTTGCCAGATAATATAAAAATGTTGTGACGACATAGGTGATGCGGTTATCCAGAACGACTAATCTTACAAGCCAGCAAGGTCCGAAATGAAAAACGTGATCCCGGCAAGACGGAAGTAACGGTTGGAAATCGATGAGGACATAACCCATATACAGAGAAATGAATATATCATACCCAGGATACCTGTCGGGGTAAAAACACCGGTATTGGAGAGTAAAAACGGAATTGTCAGGACAGAGGTCACTGCAAAGATCACCAGCTGGTATCTTCTTATATATGTTGTTTCCATAATTGAAATGATCAGGAAAATATGCCCGAGTCCGTAAAGAGGAGCACTTTTTGGAATAGAAAACAGTACTACAGCATCTCCGATCATGTACATAAACAGCCCCGGCAGCAGGAGCATATTTCTCTTTGTCCGGTTGAAGGTACATCCGATCAGAGTCGCAATGATCCACGACAGGGATGTCAACAGACGCATAATGACACGCGGAACGGAATAAGAATCTATATCTTCGACCATGAACATGGCGGTATTGTTTACGACAAATACCACAATACCAAATGCAAACAGTTCAAAAACAATGGTCGAAAGCTTTCTGTTGTTATTGAAGTGTTTCAACAGTTCATCGAATTTTGGAATTAAGCTAAACATATATGTTCCCTTTTATTTATGTATCAAAATATGTTATTAATATTGTATCCTATTTATTAAATCTTTTCACTATATTTTACTATAAGTCGGAAATTGATTAAGATATGCATCTGAAAGAATCGGGAAATCACCACTGAAGACTCTGTCATGCAATGGCTAGTCTAGATATCAATTAATCCCGATGCCGGATGGTATACGGATAAGGCCAGGGTTCATGTTGAGGTTAAAGACATAAAGGAAACCGGGAATTTCGTTATATACAGCGTAGAGGCAAAGGTAGGACAGAATGGAACATGGACGGATATCACGGATGAGATGTTCACCGAGGTATCGGAGAACTGCACGGTATACGTGAAAGTAACTGATCAGAATAATATTGCTTATGAAAAGAATAAGGCGGTAAACTGCTTCGACACTACAAAGCCCACATTCAACGCTGCGGTAAATGATGGTGTCCTCACTGTTCAGGCATCAGATACCCAGTCGGGAGTAAAGGCAGTCTATGTAAACGGTTATGAATATAAGGATCTTACGAATGGGACACTAACCGTAAGGCTGCAGTCATTTGATGCCTCTTATGAGTATTTTTCCATAAAGGCTATGGATAATGCAGACAATGTATCTGATACGGAAAAAGTGAATAATCCATATTATGGGAAAGAAGATAAGGCATCCGAACTTCCCGTATCTGCACAGCCTACACATCCCACAACTGCCCAGGCTGCGGTAACAAACCATGCGATGACCGATTCTTCCGGGAATACTACGGCAGATACTGCCATGAGCATTGCAAAGCAGAAGAAACAGGCAATGGCTGAGGCAGATAAGGAGGAGAAGGAAGAAAAGGCGCAACAGAGTGGTATGGACAGCGTTGTGGACGCCGGGAACGAGAATAAGGAACCTTCAATGACCGGCAAGGAGTTCTACACCATACAGACTGATACTGAGAAGGTATTTTACCTGATCGTTGACAGGGATGGTAATGAGGAAAAGGTGTATTTCCTGACAGAGATATGTGAGAACGATCTTCTCAATGCAACATCCGATAATTCCGAGACATTGCCCATGAACAGCATGGTTACGAGATGGTGGATTTGGCTCCAGTCATACTTACGTTCCTTCGTGTCATTCACGGATGACGGAACCCATCTTGTTATGCAGGGCGATGACTACCGGATAAGGATATGGGATATGAACGCGGGAAGCTTCGTTTGTACAATGGACGGTTCGGGAAGTGTTGATCATATTGTCTGTGATGATGAGAGCGGACTGCTTGCCATATGCCAGGGATACGGACTGTTCCTCTTCGAGACGGACGGATACGGCTGCGTCGCCTATGCGGATAACGGTATGGTTTACCTTAAGGATAACGATTCGATACTCTTAAGCAATGACAGGAGAACGATAAGCAGGACATATTATAAGGATTATAAGACCCTTAAGGAAGAGGCTCACAGACAATTTCCGGGAGCTTCGCTGAGCGATGAGAAGAAGGTGAAGTATAACATATAGTGGGATTAATAAATCCGGTATGGATCATGGAGATTACGTTAGTTTGATCTTTTATAAACATCGGAACTAAGATATACCTTTGGTTCCGGTGTTTTTTGTATATAAAGCAGGCAGTTTAATCCATGTCACTTTCTGCCATGGCAAATCTAAATATGTATAAGTTGCAATTGCATAAAGCACCCACTACAATTAAATTAGCAGAAAACGAATGCATTCGGATTTCTTTGGGTCACAGCAGACGTGCACAGACCCGGTCATGTAAAAACAGTGGCTGCTGACGAACATCATCCGTACGGTAAACAGGACAGGACCGGCAGCAGTTTCTTATGAAAAGATTGGGAGGAAATCCAAATGAAGGAGAAAATTCAAAGCTTTGGCCGATTCCTGAGTGGAATGGTCATGCCAAACATAGGCGCATTTATCGCATGGGGACTTTTGACAGCTCTGTTTATTGATACAGGCTGGCTGCCCAATGCACAGTTAAGCTCAATAGTAGGTCCCATGCTTACATACCTGCTTCCAGTACTGATCGCTTACCAGGGCGGGAAGATGGTCGGCGGACAGCGTGGAGCGGTAATGGGTGCGATCATGACGATCGGTGTGATCTGCGGAACCGAGTACACGATGTTCATGGGCGCAATGATAGCAGGTCCTCTTGCAGGATGGGTGATAAAGAAGTTCGACAAGGCCGTAGAGGGTAAGATCCCCGCAGGTTTCGAGATGCTTGTTAATAACTTCTCCGTAGGAATCCTGGGACTGCTCCTTGCGATCATCGGTTACTACCTCATCGGACCTTTTATGGGTGGAGTGCTTGCAGTACTTAATTCGGGAGTAGAGGTACTCGTAAATAACGGTATTCTTCCTCTTGTATCAATATTCGTAGAACCCGCCAAGGTACTCTTCCTTAATAACGCCATCAACCATGGTATCTTCACTCCTCTCGGAGCAGAGCAGGTAGCAGGCGCAGGGAAGTCGATCTTCTACATGATCGAGACCAACCCGGGAGCAGGTACGGGCGTTCTCCTCGCATACTGGATGTTTGCAAAGGATAAGACAACCAAGGACTCGGCTCCCGGAGCACTTATAATTCATCTTCTCGGGGGTATCCATGAGATATACTTCCCGTATGTACTCATGAACCCCATACTTCTTCTTGCGACGATAGGCGGATCGGTTGCTGCAATGATATTCAATGTCGCAGCCAATCTCGGACTGGCAGGTCCTCCGTCACCCGGATCGATCATCGCTTACATGGGAATGGCACCCAAGGGATCGACCTTTATGGTACTTCTTTCGGTAGTGATCGCAGCTGTGGTATCCTTCGTGATCGCAGCTCCCATCATAAGACTTTCGGGAAATAAGCAGAGCCTTGCCGATTCAGAGCAGAAGATGAAAGAAATGAAAGCAGAAGCCAAGGGTGTGGCTGCTTCGGAGGTTAAGACCTATGGCAGCAGTGCAGCAGGGAAAACGAATGCAGCTGATATAAAGAACATAGTATTTGCATGCGATGCAGGTATGGGCTCTTCGGCAATGGGAGCCACGGTATTAAGGAAGAAGCTGAGTGAAGCAGGAAGAAGCGACATCGAAGTTAAGCATGCTCCGGTATCAGAGATCCCGGCTGATGCACAGATAGTAGTTACACATAAGGAGCTGCAGGACAGGGCATTAAAGAGTGCTCCCGGAGCAAGGATAGTAACAATAAGCAATTTTATGGCAGCGCCTGAATATCAGGAGCTTGTTGATGAACTGAAAGCATAAGGGCAGAGAACTGAGAGCCGTAAAGGACAGGATTTATGGAACTTACACCACGCATAAAGCAGATAATCGCATATTTGCTAAACACAGAGCAGCCGGCGACCGACAATGAGGTTGCTGCCGCTCTGGGTGTAAGCAAGCGTACGATCTTAAGGGAAACGGATTATATAACCTCGGCTCTTAAAGCGTATGATCTTGAGCTTGTGAGGAAAAAGGGTGAGGGATCCAGGATAACAGGCAGTACCGACAGGAAGAAGGAATTGCTTGAAGCGATAAGCAGCGGAAACGACTATGATTCGTCGGATAAAACGAAGCGAAGGAATTTCTTAAAGCTTGAACTCTTAAGGAACAGAGAACCGCAGAAGCTCTATTATTTCAGTGCACTACTCGGCGTGAGTGAAGCAACGATAAGCACGGATATGGAAGCAATAAACGCATGGGCAGAGGAATGTCATCTTAAGCTTGTCAGGAAGCCCGGATTCGGAGTGGTGCTTACGGGAAGCGAAAAGAATTACCGTATCGCATTACAGAGATTTGTTACCGAGAGTATAGGTAATGCAGGTCAGGCAGATCTTGGTGACAATATATACCGTCTTATGAACGAAGCCATTCTGTCCGAAGTCGGTAATGTTCTTGAGGATATGGATGAACCGTATCTGAAAATGCTGACCAATGATGCATACATAGGACTCATGGTACATATCGCCGTAGCCGTGGAAAGGATCCGCCAGGGAAGATTCGTGGCAGAGGAGGATACCTATGATGCGAGATATGAGAAGGGTTATGAGATAGCCAGGGCAATAGCTGACGCTCTTAGCAAAGCCTTCGATCTGGAAATACCGGAGGCTGAGGTCAATAACATTCTGCTTCACATAAAGGGTGCCAAGCTCAATTACTCGAACCGCATCATAAATGAAAGCGGAATAGAGGCTGAGAAGCTGCTTGGTATCGTGGATGCAATGATAGATGCAACCGGATCCCCATATGCGGATGAGATGAAGTATGAGGATGATTTTATAAGGGGCCTGCTGGTTCATCTGGAACCGGCTCTGTACCGCATGAAGAACGGGATGACCATCAGCAACCCGCTTCTTTCGGAAATAAAGGCCGAGTACCCTGATATATATGAACAGTGCACGCGTGCGGCCTCTGTAATAGAGGAGAGGACAGGCCTGATACCGGGAGAAGCTGAGATAGGCTATCTTACAATGCACTTCGGAGCGGCTACGGAGAGGATAGAGAGCAGAAAGAAAAAGAAAAGACAGGTGAACATCGGCGTTATATGCGCCAGCGGCTTCGGGGTCGCACAGCTTATGATGGCTAAGCTGAAGAATCACTTCGGAGGATCGGACATAAGCCTGAAGGCATACGGCAGTGATGAAATAACAGAGCATGTGGTTTCAAGGACCGATTTCTTTGTATCGAGTATAAATGTTGAGAACCTTGGAGTGGACTGCTGTCTTATAAGCCCGCTCATAACTCAGAGAGATCTCCTGCAGATCGGTGTGAAGATCGATGAGTACGCCAATATGCCCATAAAGCAGGAGAATAATGATTTCGCAAGGCAGCTCGATGAGATAAACGAAATAATAACCGCTGTTAAAGGCGTGATCAGAAGATATCATCATCTGTATGTATCCGATGATGTAGAGCTTAATGATCTTGTCAGAATACTGGCTGAGGACATCACATCCAGTAAGCAGGGCGCTGCGGTACTGGCGGCTGATATCATATCGAGAGAAAATGTGATGAGCCAGCTGTTCCCGGAAATAGGGATAGCACTGTTTCACTGCAGGAGCAGGGCAGTCAGGGAATGCCACATAATATCTGCCGGCACTCCGGGAGCTGCCGGATTTAAGGATGAAAAGCTGAAAAAGATAAGGGCGGTACTCTGTATGACGATGCCCTATGATGAAAACAGAAAAAGAAATTCGGAAATGCTCGGAAGAGTCAGCGGATCGCTCATCGATGATGAGAGCTTTCTTAAGAGTATACAGTCAGGAAGCGAGAGGCTTATAAGAGATAAGCTTCAGGACATACTTAAGGACTACTTTAACGAACTATTGTATGAAGTATAGATAAGGCCCGGAAGGATGTCCTGTTCTGAATGGTTACAGATAAATTAAGTAAATGCATATTACAGAGAGGATTAGATTATGGTACTCGAAAAAAAGAATATTATTTTAAATCAGAAGCCCGGAAACAAAGAGGACATCATCAGGCAGATCGGAGCGATATTTGTATCCCAGGGTATGACAAACAAAGAATATACCGATGCTATGCTGGAAAAGGACAGGATATACAATACATATATCGGAAATTCCGTGGCCATTCCTCACGGAGTAGCTGCAGCGAAGAAGGAGGTCTTAAAGACCGGGATCGTTATGATCACCGTACCGGAAGGCCAGGATTGGGGTGCGCCTGAAAAGGTCAGGGTAATAATCGGCATTGCTGCGGTAAAAGACGAGCATCTTGAAGTGCTGCAGAAGATAGCCATGTATCTGTCATCTCCCGAGGATATAGACAGGCTGATGACACTTGATGAGGATGAAATAATCGGGCTCTTTGAGGGCTGAAATATACATTATTGTAGGAGGAACCAAAGTGAAGACCAGAGCAGTAAGAATGTACGGAGAGATGGACTTAAGACTGGAGGAGTTCGAACTCCCGGATATTAAGGATGATGAGATCCTTGTAAAGATCATAAGTGACAGCATATGCATGTCTACATATAAGCTTGCAAAACAGGGTAAGAAGCATAAAAGAGCACCTCAGGACATTGATGTTAACCCCGTAATTACGGGACATGAGTGCTCGGGAGTAATAGTAAAGGTAGGTGATAAGTGGAAGGATAAGTATAAGGAAGGCGACAAGTGGGCGCTGCAGCCCGCGCTTAATTATATGGGAAGCCTGGATTCGCCGGGATATTCCTACCGCTTCTGTGGAGGGGATGCGACCTACTGCATCATGCCGCATGAGGTTATGGAACTGGATGCGCTTCTTCCTTACAACGGAGAAGCATTCTATCAGGCATCTTTGGGTGAGCCGATGAGCTGCGTGATCGGCGGATATCATGCCAATTATCATACAAACAAGAAAAATTATGAGCATGCGATGGGCACCAAGGAAGGCGGAAATATCCTGATAATGGGTGGATGCGGTCCCATGGGACTGGGTGCCGTGAGCTATGGCCTGCAGTTTGAAAATAAGCCACGAATGATAGTTGTCACGGATGTTGATGATGCAAAGCTTGAAAGAGCAGCCTCCGTTATAAGTACGCAGGAGGCAAAGGAAATGGGAGTGGAGCTTATATACTTTAACTCCTCGGGAGATGATGCGGAAGAAAAGCTCATGGAGCTTACTGAGGGACACGGCTTTGATGATGTATTTGTGTATATCCCGGTACGTTCCGTAGCCGAGATGGGAGACAGGCTCCTGGCATTCGACGGGTGCATGAATTTCTTTGCGGGACCTACGGATAGTAAGTTCATGGCTGACATAAACCTTTATAATGCACATTATACAAGTACGCATATCCTGGGAACTACGGGCGGCAATAATGATGATCTTCTCGAAGCGCTTGAGCTTGCGGCAGCAGGTAGGATCAATCCGTCGGTTATGGTGACACATGTGGGCGGTCTTGATGCAGCTGCCGATACTACCTGCAGGCTTCCGGAAATCCCGGGTGGCAAGAAGCTTATTTATACACAGATCGACATGCCGCTTACGGCTATTGACGATTTCGGAGAGCTGGGGAAGAGTGATCCTTTATATAAGAGGCTGGATGAGTGCTGTAAGGCGCACAGGGGATTATGGAATCCGGAAGCCGAGAAGATACTTTTTGAACACTTTAATGTTGAGATATAGAAAGGCTCTGATATGACCGGATTTACTTACCACATAAAAGCCGCAGAGGGCCTGCATGCTCTTCCGGCGGCAGCTTTCGTCAAACAGGCCGGGGACTTTCCGGGTTCGGCAGTACTTACATGTAAAGGAAGGTCTGTCGATGCAAAACGGGTCATGCATGTAATGAGTCTCGGTATTAAGCAAAATGATGTTATAGAGGTAAGCTTAAACGGAGACGGAGAGGATGAAGCGGCGTCTAAGCTTAAAGAATTATGTGAAAAACTCTTTTGAGAGGAAATACATATTATTGAGGAGACTGAGATGATCTATACAGTAACTTTTAATCCCGCAATAGACTATATAGTACGGATGAACGGGCCGCTGGCCCCGGGAATGACGAACAGGAGTACTTCGGAGGACTGTTATTTCGGCGGCAAGGGGATCAATGTTTCCACTGTTCTTAGGAATCTGGACATAGAAAGCACTGCCCTTGGATTTGTCGCGGGCTTCACAGGCGAGGCGATCGTGGAAAGCGTCAGGAATAAGGGTATAATAGCGGACTTTATCATGCTGGATGAAGGAATTTCCCGGATAAACGTTAAGATAAAATCAGGGGAAGAAACGGAAATAAACGCTCAGGGACCGTTTATACCTCAGGATGCATTTGACAGACTTCTTGATAAGCTGGATATACTGACAGACGGCGATATCCTGATCCTTGCGGGAAGCATTCCGCACTCCCTGCCTGCAAATGTATACGAGATAATACTAAAGAGGCTTCAGGGAAGGGGAATAATGTCTGTCGTGGATGCTACCGGTGACCTTTTAAAGAACGTCCTTAAGTACCGGCCGTTCCTTGTAAAGCCCAATAACCACGAGCTGGAGGAAATATTCGGAAGAGAATTAATTACCGATGATGAGCTGGAGGAATGTGCCGTAAGACTGCAGGAAATGGGTGCAAGGAATGTTCTTATATCAATGGCCGGTGAAGGATCGATGCTGATCACTGAGAACGGGGAAAGGTACAGAGAAGGCGTACCGGCGGGAACGGTCAGGAATTCGGTCGGAGCGGGTGATTCAATGGTGGCAGGCTTCATTGCCGGCTATATAAAATCAGGTGATCCCAGATCCGCATTGAGGATGGGTGCGGCAGCAGGCAGCGCTACCGCCTTCTCGGATGATCTTGCTACCGGTGAGCTGATTTATAAAATATATGGAATGATGTTAGAGGAAAAGACGGATCATGAAGATATCTGAACTGCTGACAAAGGAAGGTATAAGTGTTGGGAACAGCTTTGCGGATAAGGAATCAGTGATAGACTGCATGATCGGGCTGCATGAACAGCTTGGGAATCTGAACGACAGAGAAGAATTCGGGAAGGCAGTCATTGCAAGGGAGGCAAAAGCCGTAACGGCTTTCGGAACGGGTATTGCGGTACCGCATGCGAAGAGCGCATCGGTTAAAAGGGCAGGGCTTACTGCCGTTACGGTTCCGCAGGGAGTGGATTACGGGGCGCAGGATGGTGAGCCATGCAGGCTTTTTTTCATGATCGCCGTTCCCGATGCGTCAACGGATACACATGTCGATGTCCTGGCCGGTCTTATGCGCATGCTTGTTGACAGCAGCTTCACGAAGGCGCTTGCGGCAGCAGGATCGCCTGATGAGTTCATGGATCTTATACGTACGAAAGAAGAAAGGATGGAATAATATAATGGTATCTAGGAACCTTACTATCAAAAACGAAGAGGGAATGCACATGCGCCCCGCATCACAGTTATCACAGATGGCATCAGCGTTTGAGTGCGATATTAAGATTAATTTTAACGGTGGAACCTATGACTGCAAGAGCATTATGTTCCTGATGAGCGCCTGTATGAAGTGCGGATCGGATATAGAGCTTGTCTGTGACGGAAAGGATGAGGAGAAAGCTCTTGAAGAAATATCTTCATTCATAGAAACCGGGATGGGTGACTGAGTTCCAATGGAGGTTGAACATGTATAAAGGAATAGCTGTTTCACGAGGGATCGGAATAGGAAGCGTATGCCGTATCGTTAAGCATGACTTAAGCTTTGAACCGCGCAGGATCGAGGATACGGAAGCCGAAAAGGAGCGCTTTCACAAAGCGATAGATGCTTTTGTCGATGAGACAAATGCAATGGCAGAGGATGTAAGGAAAAGGATCGGGGTAAAAGAGGCTGAGATACTGCGCGGTCATGCTGTAATGATCTCGGATCCGGCCATGTCAGGTGAAATGGATAAGATGATAGATCAGGGACAGTGCGCCGAAGCGGCGCTGAGCGCGGTCTGTGACATGTTTATCGGTATGTTCTCCCGGATGGATGATGATAATATGCGCCAGAGGGTATCCGATATAGCTGATGTGAAGACCAGTATCCTGAAGAAGCTTCTTGGGATCGAGGAGATCGATATTAAAAATGTCGCGCCCGGGACAGTGCTTGTAAGCAGTGACCTTACCCCGTCCATGACATCGCAGATCGTTAAGGAAAATGTGACGGGAATACTGACTGAAACCGGAGGAAAGACTTCACATTCCGCAATCCTTGCAAGAGCACTGGAGATTCCGGCAGTCCTGTCGGTACCGGGTATAGTTGATGCGGTGAAGGACAGGGATACCGTGATCCTTGATGGTACCGAGGGAGAGGTGTTTGTCAATCCCGAAGGAGATGTGCTGTCCAAATACATGCTGAAGCGCGAGGAGTTCATCCGCAGGCAGGCAGAGCTAAAGAATTATGTGGGTAAAGAGACTCTTACCGCCGATGGTGACAGGGTGGAGCTTTTCTGTAACATCGGTACGCCCAGAGATGCGAAGAAAGCGTTGAAATGCGACGGTGAAGGAATAGGACTATTCAGGACTGAATTCCTGTTTATGGACAACACCCGGCTTCCGTCGGAGGACGAGCAGTTCGAGGCATACAGGGAAGCTGTCGAAACTATGGCAGGAAGACCGGTGATAATCAGGACTCTGGATATAGGCGGGGATAAGGACATCCCTTATCTTGGGCTTAAGAAGGAGGATAACCCGTTTCTTGGGTTCCGCGCGGTAAGATACTGCCTGGGCAATGAGGATATATGCAGAACGCAGCTTCGTGCGATAATCCGTTCAAGTGCCTTCGGTAAGGTCAGGATAATGGTACCTCTTGTTACAACCGTAGATGAGATCCGCAGTATTAAGAGACTGGTTTCGGATATTAAGGAGGATTTTGTAAAAGAAGGTATTGACCATGACACTGACTTAGAGGTCGGCTGTATGATCGAGACGGCATCCGCATCCCTTATTGCGGATCTGCTGGCAGCGGAGGCTGATTTCTTCTCGATAGGGACCAACGATCTGACACAGTATACAATGAGCGTTGACAGAGGAAATCCTTCCGTTGCGTATCTTTATTCACCCTTCCAGCCCTCGGTGTTAAGATCGATACGTTATATTACGGAATGTGCCCATAGGGCCGGGATACCGGTCGGAATGTGCGGGGAGGCCGCAGCGGATCCCCTTATGATCCCTCTTCTTATTGCTTTCGGACTGGATGAATACAGCGTTAATCCGGTTCTTGTACTCACGGCCCGGAGCATAATTTCAAAGTGGTCAAAGAAGGAAGCTGACGAGCTTGCCCGGCGTGTGATGGAGCTGAGTACGGAGGAAGAGATAACAGCCGTGCTCAGGGAAGCAATGAAGGAATAACGTACAGTATATATACAGATGGATTCAGCGCATCCACAGCGCTGAATCATCTATATCAGCTACCCTTGCACACATTGGTACCTGGCACTGTTACGTTATATTTTCACAGGATTACTTTCAATAAGCGTTGCTTTCTTTGTTCATTGCATATCTTGACGTTGTAAAGATTGATGTTATAATAACTTTACATTGTCAAGATTGGAGAATATATAATGAAAAGGACAGGAAGGAAAGCAGTGATGGTCATACTGTTATTGATATCAGCACTTCTGCTTCTGTTTTTGATCTGGTGCCTTATGAGCTCAGGCAGGATTCGGACTTATGATGGAGAAAAGAGCCTGTCGGAAAAGTTCGTGATGGATATAAATGGCAGTCCTAACGGTTTTTTCATTAACAGTCTAAACACGGATAACCCGGTTCTTTTATTTGTATCCAGCGGTCCCGGTACAGATGATTACTTTTTGAATGACAAATATAAGGATATGAAGCTTGAGGAAGACTTCACTGTTGTTTATTGGGACTACAGGGATATGGGCATCGCTTATGATAAAAGCTATGATACCGGCAAGATCACGCTTGAAAACATTCTTAAAGATACAGAAGCTGTTACGGAATATCTCAAGACAAGGTTCGGTAAGGACAAGATATTCATTATGGGATTTTCGGGCGGAACACACATTTCATTATTGGCCGCCCGGGAACATCCGGAAGATTACTATGCTCTGATAAATATGGCACAAGTTGTCACTGACGGACCGGAACAGGATGCTTTGATGTATGATTTTATGAAACGGATCTTTATGGACAGAGGTGACAGCACTTCTCTGAAGAAACTTGAAGAGTCGGTAGAGAAGACGGAAGATGAGCAAATCATATGTAAAGACTGGTACAATTATGTCGCACTTTTGCATAAAGCAGGCGGAGGTACGATAAAGGATAAATCCGAGTTTGAAGGCATCGTTTTGCCGATCATGCTCAGCAGATGCTATACAGTAAAAGAAAAACTGCAGTATGTTCCGGCAATGAAGATGTACAGGAAGACCCCTCTTGCCAAAGAACTTGACGGATTTGATTACAGAGTGTCGGTCACATCTTTGGAGATACCGGTTTATTTCATCAGCGGTGAAAATGATTATAACTGTCCATGGGAACTGGTCGAAGAATACTGTGATATCATAGATGCTCCTGACAAGGGGTTCTTCCTGATCCCTGATTCGGCGCATAGCCCCTTATGGGAAAACGCGTCTGTGACCTGTGATGTTCTAAGGCAGATTAAGGAGAAGACAGACAATGAGTGATACTTATCATCACGGTAATTTAAGAGAAGCTCTTATTGAAGCGGGAATACGGATCATTAATGAAAGTGGAGAGAATGCGCTTTCTTTGCGCAAGGTTGCTGCGGCATGTGAGGTCTCTCACGCGGCACCGTATGCTCATTTCAAGGATAAGAATGAGCTGATCGAGGCAATTAAGATGAGTGTAACGGAGCAGTTAATGTGTGAACTGGAAGACGCCATTAAATCCGCCGCGAATTCGGAGAGTGCTATAGTAGGAATGGGTAAGAAATATGTTTCTTTCTTTCTCAAAAATCCGGATTATTTTAAGTTTCTTTTCAGACGTCAGAATATAACGGCTCATTTAAAGACTGATGAGAAAACAGATGACGATTACCCGCCCTTCGTTCTTTTAAAAAAAACATATCTCAAGTATCTAAAGGAGAACAGAATAGAAAAGAACAAGAAAGAGCAGGAGGTTGAGCTTTTGAAGATCTGGGCATCAGCGCATGGCCTTGCTGCGATCGCCTGCATGTCCGGCGTGATACCATCCTTTGACTGGGATGAGATGCTTGAAGGCGACGATCTGCTGAGATGAAACGGTATTTATGCTGCCGGAAGGATTATAAAACTTATGTGCTGAAGGTAATCGGTCATTATTTTGGGCAGGATTAGGAAAATGTATAATAAAAGCAGCAAAAAAGCAACTGAGGATTTATTGAGATAATATCCGCTGTTTTGTACACTTATAGCGGAGGTGATGAGAAATGATTTTTTCAGAAAAATTGCAGATACTCAGAAAGAATATTCAATCAGTGACCTTATGAGTGTCAGTGTTGATTATCTGGTTAAAGATCAGGATTGTGCAGTAAGTATTAAGCCACAAAATGATACGGATATTGATGAGCTGATAGCATTTAGACTGGAAGCAAATGTCAATACTTATGCAGCGTTTAAGAATGAAGTTGATGCCACCAGACCTGCATCTCATGATTTCATATATGAGAATGGCAAGTATATTTATTACGACACATATGTTGGCGGAGAGGAATTTGCCGTAGAAGAAGCGGTATGGAAAGAAGGACAGGCCGTTTACGCAATGAATTATATGGGACGGGTATTGGAAGACGGCTTTAGCGGTAACTTCCTGAAAGAAGCCCTAAGAGCTGCGGATGTAAAGATGCCATATAGTGGACCGGAAATATATCAATCGGGAGAGTACACATACAGATGTAAAGTAGCCGGTGATTTCACTTGGTTTCAGGGATATGAGGAGATATATCAGGGCAATCAAAAGGTGTATGAATGCGTATTTCATGGTGGATTACTGAAATAGTATGATCAATATAATTGGTCGGCTTTTTCGATATGTTCCGGAATGTTTTTTTCTTGAAAAAATGATTTCCAAGTGCTATATTTTATTCAAACAGATATTATTAAAAATGATTTGAATAAAAACAAATCGAACAAAAGCGAGGGAGCGCTAGATGTTTGTAGGAAGAGAACGAGAACTGAAGACCTTAAAAGATGTATATGATAAGAATGGTTTCGGAATGACCGTTATATATGGTCGGCGAAGGGTTGGCAAATCCACTTTGATCAAAGAATTCGTCAAAGGAAAAAAAGTTATTTTCTATACTGCCACTAAGGTCGGTGCTGAAAGAAATCTGGAATTGTTTTCGCAACAGGTATTGGATGTGCTTGATCCTGATATGAGTTCAGTAACCTTTTCTTCGTTAGAAAGCCTACTTGACATTATAACAAGTAAATTACCGGATGATCATAAGACCATCCTTGTGATCGATGAACTACCATATTGGGCAGAGAAGGATGAAGCACTTTTGTCGGTTCTTCAGAAGTATATTGATACAAGGTGGAGCATCAAGAACATGATGGTAATACTCTGCGGGTCGGCTCTGAGTTTTATGGAGAAAAAGGTGCTGAGTGAAAAAAGCCCGATATTCGGACGGCACGATTCGCAGATAAAACTGGAAGCATTTAATTACAGAGATTCGGCCTTGTTCGTTCCGAAATACTCTGCGGAAGATAAAGCAATATGTTATGGAGTCACAGGAGGGGTAGCAAAATACCTTTCGCTTTTTGATGCGGGAAAGAGTCTTGATGAAAATATCATAAGGCTGTTTTTTAATGCTGACAGTTATTTGTTTGATGAAACCAGAAATCTCCTTATTCAGGAATTCTCTGACGTGACATTGGTAAACAATATTATCGAGCAGGTGGCATCCGGTGAAAATGCATTGAATAATATAGCAGCCAAAGTACACGAGAAGGATACGACTGTTTTGTATTCGCTGGAGAAACTGATCGATGTTGGGCTGGTGGAGAAAAAGAACTGTATAACAGAGGAGAAGAATAAGAAAAAAACCCAGTATGTATTAAAGGATCACATGTTTAAATTCTGGTATCAGTTCATCCCAAGGGCTGTAAGCGTAATTGAAATGGGACAAGGAGAGATGTATTACAAAAAGGTAGTTAAACCACAGCTACATTCTTATATGGGAAGTGTTTTTGAAGAGATGTGTCGTTATTATACCTTAGAAAAAGGAATTCAGGGAACGTACGGTTCCTTCCTGACGCAGACGGGAACATGGTGGGGAGTGGAACAGATTATAGATGAAGATGGAAAGAAACATTCGCAATCGGCTGATATCGATGTGGTGGGTATTTCTTCCGTGGATAAGACCGCGGTTATAGGTGAGTGTAAGTTTAGGAACGAGAAGATGGATAAAGAGATATATGAAACTTTGCTGCGAAGATCAAAGCTGCTTTCCGGGAATTACCATGTTATCCGTTTTTTGCTGTTCTCGCTAAGCGGATTTACCCAATGGTTTGATAAAGAAGATATTCAAAATACAATAAAAATCACTGTAGAGGATTTGTATTTATAAAGACGGCAGCATTATGATGGTGGTTGTGGGCCTGATGGTGCCGGGGATCATTTTTACTTTATCATTAATGGATATAAAAAACAAACGAGTGTAGGAAAATGAAAAAATAGAATATATAAAAATCAAATACAGCATTGTTTAATAAAAGGGGATGTATACAAATGAAAAAAAATGTAATAGTTGTGTTAAGTGTGATGATACTATGTGCAGGGTGTGGGCAGAAAGTGACCAGGCCTGAAGCAGATTCTATCATCGAGAAACAAGATACTGCAACAGATATTCAATCATCAGACGGGCAGTCAGATGATACAGAGAGGAGTAATGAAACACCGGTAGTTATTGTTGCGGGTGAAGGAGATAATACAGATACACCGGTCATGGAGGAAGACATTACGGAGGCAAATGCAAAGGAAGAAGGTGACGATTCCTTAAATATTGATGATATGTCAGGCCGGGATCTGTTTGCTGATTTTATCATGGGAAAAGATTCCGCTGTGGCAGCATCCGGTTTCCGTTCAGAAATGAGGATGACTGAGGGTGGAGTGCAGGAAGGAAAAACATATACCGTAAATGATCTGAAGGATATTTTCGCAAAGGATGAAACTTTTGCAGGTACGGATCCGAAGATTTCTTATGCCCCATTAAGCTGTCATGGTGAACTTATGTATGCAATGGAACTGATTTATGAGCTCGATTATGAAACCTTTTCTGAATATTTCATCCTGTCGGATCATACCGGTGAGCTGGAGTTCAAGTTCGCCATAGACGGCTGGTCAAGGCGGGGTATTACGATCAATGATGCGGGAATCGTATTTGACAGCGGATCTAATGGTGCGGGTTCACATGCATCATCAATATATGCACCTGATAAGAACTTCACATATGAGACAGTGTCTGATGTTGAGGAGCAGTACTATGGTTATTCATTCTATGATGCGAATGATAATCCGATAGATGCACTTAACGAAACCATACAGGAAGCCGGAGAAGAAAATTCCTATGCAATGGATGTGGCCTTCTATCATGAGATAATAAATGGAAAAAGCTATTTTTATTATCTCGGCGGTTCAGGAAAGATTACTCAGTCCACAGTAGACTATATAGATGGAATAGCAAAAAAGCATGGATTTAAATTTGATGGAAAAGCTGCTGCTGATGAGGCAAGAAGCTTATATGAAAAGGAGCTCGATGTAGAAGCCGCCTGCAATAGTCAGGAGGAACCACATTGGAAGACTATCAACCACTAAAGTGATATGCAGTCTTTTTCGTGATAAATACACATGAGTCAGGGCTCAAAACTATCTGCGGACTCAGTGGATGCTGAAAAACCTGACACAGTAAAAGAAAAGACACAATAAATGAAATAATGGATGAGGATAAGAGACGGAAATGAGATATGATGCATTTATAAGCTACAGGCATGCGCCGCTTGATATGGAGATCGCGAAGAAGATACACACCGGTCTTGAGACTTACAGAATTCCGGCCGCAGTGCAGAAGAAGACAGGCAAAAAGAAGATGGGAAGGGTCTTCCGGGATCAGGAAGAGCTGCCTATAGGAAGTGACCTGGATGACAATATATCGGGTGCACTTAAGGAGTCGCAATATCTGATAGTCATATGCTCGCCGCGCACACCGGAGTCATACTGGGTCTGCAAGGAAATAGAAACATTCATTGAAATGCATGACAGGAATCATATTCTTGCCGTGCTTATCGAGGGCGAACCCGATGAAAGCTTCCCGTCGCTGCTGCTTACGGATGAGAACGGTGACCCGGTGGAACCTCTTGCGGCAGATGTCAGGGGAGGCAGCAAAAGAGAGAGAAATGCGAAATTCCGCACAGAGATACTGCGGCTTGTGGCTCCCGTGATCGGATGTACTTATGACGATCTTAAGCAGCGCCACAGGGAGAGGATGATAAGACGTACCATTTCGATCGTGTCATCTGCGGCTGCTGTGATAGCGGCTGCCGGTACGGCTTTCGGTATATATAATGCCAATGTGGCGGCAAGGATGAAACTGCTTGCAGATGAGAAGGCCGCCCTTGCGGATGAGAAAGCTGCTCTTGCAGATGAGAAGACAAGGCTTGCGGAAGAGATAACGGTACAGTATCACGGCAAGCAGGAGAATCAGTCGCGCTTCTTCGCGGAGGAGTCTCTCACGCTCCTTAAGTCCGGCAACAGAGAGGATGCAGTTCTTGTTGCGCTGGAGGGTCTTCCTTCCGAAGGCAATGAACGTCCTTATGTGGCTGATGCGGAGTATGCGTTAAGCAGGGCCCTGTATGCCTATGATGACGGAACGACAATGACTTTTGACAGGATACTGTCTCAGGATCTGTCGGTAAGTGAGATGTATTGTACCGAGGATAAGAGCAAGGTACTGACAATAGACGCCGGAAGCAAGGTATACGTATGGGATGTGTCGGACTGGTCGCTTAAGCTGAGTATAAGTCCTGCCGTGGATTCGACCAATTATTATCTTAAGGTTAACAGCGCGGACGCAGATGATACCGGGGTATATCTGGCTACCGATAATGAACTTACCAAGTATGATTATGAAGGAAACATTATATACAGCCGGAGCTTCGAAGATACCATCAAAAGGATAGAGGTATGTGATAATGGTGGTCCGGTAGTGGTTGTATGCAGGGAGAGCATCAGCGTCCTTAATGCTTCAAACGGAGAGATCAAGAGCAGTATTGCCAATGAGACAGAGTATCCGTATACAGGAGGGGGAAGGTATAATCCCGATTCAAAGAAGCTGATAGTTCCGCATTACGATCCGGATGCAGGGAGAACCTGCATAACTGTCTTTGATCCGTACAGTGAGGAGCAGACAGACATTCTGCTGTCAGAGGGCTACTATATGGACGGCTGCATAACGCCTGACGGTAATATTGCAGTAATCAGCTGCAACAATAATCTTCTTGAAACAGGCGTAACCCATGTTGTGGCCGACCTTATGACGGCCGGTGGAGAGCACATCTGGGCAAGAAAGCTTGATGTGCATATAAAGTACAACATGACCTTTAATTCTGTCATCAAGGCTCACAAATATGAGACGGAGGACGGTGAAAGCAGCGATATCGTCATTGCTGTTGAAGCGGAAGCATTCACGATCGATGAAGAGAGCGGACAGCTTAAGGCAGCCTTTACGCTTCCCGGAGATGCGACTGCGCTTTCACTGGTGAAGACGAGCCAATACGGACGTATAGGATACAGACAGGGGAATATTGATTTTGTTGATTTCGCGCAGGGACGTATTTATTCGGAATATACGATCGATACGGAGGACAGCATAAGAGACTGGCTGGTGATCGATGATAAGCTGGTATTTTCATCATTCCAGTCGCCGGACATCCATGTCCTTGCCTGGCACGAAGCACCGGATATAGAGGACTTCACCACACTTGCCGAGGATATTTCACCAATGGCGGTTTCGGATGACGGGCTGTATTTCGCCGGACGTCCGGGGGATGATTATGCATCCTTAATATTCATTGATAAGGATGGGAATGAGCTTTATCTTTTTGATAAGGGAGAATTCATCAAAAATGCTATGCTGTGTTCGGACAGGGCTGTCATATCTGACCGTGACGGATTGTGGATAGTGGATCCGTATGAGAAAACTGAGAATTTTATTAAGGTTGAGGATTATGATTTTGATGCCTATTCGTATGAGGACTATATTACAAAGGATGGCTCAAAGGCGGTGATCTGGGGCTCAAAAGAGCTGGTGGTGCTTGATCTTGTTGAAAAGAAGAAGCTGTTTGAGTATGAGGCCGACGGCATTATCGGCAAGGCTGCGGTAGCGGGCGACGGCAGTAAAGTATATGTGATTCAGGGAAATGAGAATCTGTATATACTCGATACACAGGATGGCAGCAGGATAGAAATGAAGAGTGACGATTATCAGACGGTTGCCGGTAATTTCGACAAGGCCTGCATAGCTGTGAGCCCGGATGACAGGTACGTTGCACTCTGTTGTATGGATGGAATGATACGGGTAGCGGATACGGCTTCTTATGAGACTGCCGCAGAGATTCCGCTGCAGTCATACTTACGATCCTTCGTGTCATTTACGGATGACGGAACCCACCTGGTTATGCAGGGGGATGACTATCGGATTCGCATATGGGATATGAAGGAGGGAAGCTTCGTTTATACTATGGATGGTTCGGGAAGTGTTGATAATATTGTATGTGATGATGAGAGCGGGCTTCTGGCCATATGCCAGGGGTACGGACTGTTCATATTCGAGACCGGCGGATACGGCTGCGTTGCCTATGCGGATAACGGTATGGTCTACTTTAAGGACAATGATTCGATACTATTAAGTAATGACAGGAAAACGATCTACAGGACATATTATAAGGATTACAAGACCCTGGAGGAAGAGGCCCGCAGACAGTTCCCGAGTGCTTTTCTAAGCGATGAGAAGAAGGTGAAGTATAACATATAGATGGCTTAACAAATCCGGAATGGATCATAGAGATTACGTCTGTTTGATTTAGTATAAACATCGGACTACGATATACCATTTTTGAGGAGACTGAGATGATCTATACAGTAACTTTTAATCCGGCAATAGACTATATAGTACGGATGAACGGGCCGCTGGCCCCGGGAATGACGAACAGGAGTATTTCTGAGGACTGTTATTTCGGCGGCAAGGGGATCAATGTTTCCACTGTTCTTAAGAATCTGGACATAGAAAGCACTGCCCTTGGATTTGCCGCGGGCTTTACAGGCGAGGCGATCGTGGAAAGCGTCAGGAATTCGGTCGGAGCGGGTGATTCAATGGTGGCCGGCTTCATTGCCGGCTATATAAAGTCAGGTGATCACAGAGCCGCGTTAAGGATGGGTGCGGCAGCAGGCAGCGCTACCGCCTTCTCGGATGATCTTGCGACCGGTGAGCTGATAGATCAAATATATGGAATGATGTCAGAGGAAAGAAAGGATAGAATAACTTAATAAAAAAATAACAATTGACTACTTGTTCATATGTTGATATAATATACGGGTGTTAGCAGGAGCTAACCTGAGAACCCTGAAGTATAAAGGAAACAGTAAAATGTCATAAGGAGGATTGGATAATGAAAGGCAGGAAGATCCTTATAGGGGCTGTGACCATTGCCGGTCTGACAGGGACCGGGCTTATGATGACGGCAGCCATGGGCAAGGCGAAGAGTTACAGCACGGATATAGCAAAATACAACAACATATCGGAAGAAGTAGAAGCGACGGGGGACGTACACGGCGAGAACAGTAAGACATATTACTCGACCATCACGGCCCCCGTCGATTATTATGATCTGTCAACAGGTGACGAAGTAAAACGTGGTGACAACGTAGTGGGATATGATCTTTCTGACCTGCTAACAGCAAGAGACCAGGCTGAACTTACTGCCAAATCAGCCGAAAACACAATGAACGGTCAGGTAAAAGCGAGTGACAACAATCAGGCCAAGTTCAACAAGGCTGCAGCGGATATTGAGATATACCGGAATTCCTACGCCCTCTTCAGGCAGGCAAGTGATTATATTAATCAGGGACAGTATCAGGAGACATGGGATATAAACTGTATTTCCAAGGGGATAAACAAGGACATAGCCGAGAAGACGGGAGCTGTGAACGCCCTTGAAGCCGAGCTGGCAGAGCAGCAGATCAAAATGGCGGATCCCCAGATAATGAGCAATCCTGTTCTTTATAAGGAAACGGTAGATGAGGTTAACAGGATAACAAATGATATTGAGCATTTGAGCTGTGATATAGGTAATCTCCAGGCAGATCTTGCAAGCCTGCCTCCAACGACTTTAAGCCCCGAGGAATATGCCGCTACGGTACTTAACGGAAACTGGATGTCAGACATCATGCGCAATTGGACCGAAACATCTACGCTTAAAAATACATATGAGAATCAGATACTTAACTCATATCAGAAGGAACAGCTTAAGAACAATTATGACTTATCCACTCTGTCGGTCGATACTGCCGAGGAAAACCTAAGCAAAGCCGGAGCCGGAGTTTCGATAGAATACGACGGAATAGTCACAGAGAGCTTTATAAAAGCCGGAACGGTTGTTGCTAAAGGAAGCCCTCTTTTTACGGTGGAAGATTCGAATAACATAAAGGTGGATGTCGGAATCAGTAAGTACGATATAGGCAAGATAGTAACCGGTCAGAGAGCAGAGATTGATATAGCAGGCTCGACCTACACGGGAAAGGTTACGGAAATAAAGAGAGTGGCAGAGACCGGGAATTCCGATAAGGCCAAGGTTCCGGTGTGTGTTAAGTTCGACCGGCCGGATGAGAAGGTATATCTTGGGCTGGAGGCTGATGTTACCATATACACCAATGAAAAACAGGGAGTGCTCACCATACCTTCAGAGGCATATTATGCGGATGATGACGGTGATTACTGCTACATCATAGATGAAGGAGTAATTACCAAACAGTATATAACCGTGGGTCTTGAATCAGATGACAGGATCGAAGTGACCATGGGACTTAAAGAAGGCGATGTCGTCATTACCGACGCCATCACCGATGAACAAATAGGAAGTAAGGCAGAGAGTAAATGATTATAAAAGAGGTCTATATATGTTTGGAAAGAAGAAAAAACAGGACACTAACCTGCTTGAGATCATAGATCTGGAAAAGGATTCAGAGGATTTACTCCCGGATACGGGACAGAAAAAAAGGAAAGAAAAAGCAGAAAAAGAAGATGAACATGAAGTCCTTATCGAATTCAGTGATGTCTGTAAGAAGTATTCTCAGGGAGAGAATGAGTTCTACGCACTTAAGAATGCGAACCTGACGATAAACGAAGGCGAGATGGTGGTGATCCTGGGACCTTCGGGAGCCGGAAAGTCGACTCTTCTGAACCTCCTTGGAGGAATGGACTCGGCATCAAGCGGGCATATATGGTTTGGAGGCGAAGACCTGACGACGTATTCAGACAACAGGCTTACACGGTACAGAGCAGAGAATGTCGGAGTGGTATTTCAGTTCTATAATCTTATCCCGACGCTTACAGCTTATGAGAATGTTGCGCTTATGAAGGATATTAAGGAGGGGACGACAGATCCGGTGGAGGCCCTCAGCGCTGTGGGGCTTAAGGAACATATGCATCAGTTCCCCTCGCAGATGTCCGGTGGTGAGCAGCAGAGGACATCGATAGCAAGAGCTATTGCCAAGAATCCCAAACTTCTTCTGTGTGACGAGCCGACGGGAGCTCTCGATACAGGAACGGGAAAGGAAGTATTGAAGCTGCTCCAAAGTATGAGCAGGGACAAGGGCAGGACGGTTGTGATGGTAACTCATAACTCATTTTTTGCGGATATTGCGGATACGGTAATACGGGTAAAGAACGGGGGAATTGAGAATATAGTACACAATGACACCCCCAAGGATGCTTCGGAAGTTTTTTGGTAAATATCATAAGGGGTACCGCGAAGCGGTGGATTCCTTATGATGCCAAAGCGGCGAGCGAATGAAAAGAAGTACGGAGTACTTCTTACAATGTTAAATATCATAAGGGGTTATAATAAATGTTACTGAGAAAAATGTGGCGCGACCTTATGAAGAACAAGACCCAGTTCATATCCATTTTCCTGATGTCACTTCTGGGAATGCTTGTTTTTGTAGGGCTTGATGCCGAGAGCTCGGGTGCGGCTGCCGCGGCCGACGCCTATTATAAAAAATATAATCTGTGTGATATATGGATCCAGGGAGCGGGATTTACGGATGATGATATACATACGGCAGAGCATGTAACCGGTGTTACTGACGTTGAGAAGAGGCTTGCCCTTACGGGAACCATGGATTTAGGGCAGGGTGATGAAGCCTTTACCGCTTATATGTATATCAATTTTATGAATTCCAATAACATCAACTCTCTCATGGTTTATGAGGGAGATCCCTTTGACGGAGAGAGTGAAGGTGTGTGGGTTCAGGAATGGTTTGCACGTACTAATGGGATAAAGCCCGGGGACAATATAAAGCTTAAGCTTGACAGCACGACAATCAACGGCATTGTAAGAGGAATAGTTGATGCGCCTGACTATGTTTATTATGTTTCTGAATCGGATGTGATGTATCCTAACTATCAGAAATGCGGACTCGTCTTTCTTTCCCCTTCAATGTATCCGGATCCCTCCAATATTATCTATAACCAACTGGTCGTGGATGTACGGGAGGATATGTGTGATGATGAATCCATAAGTGTTATAAAAGAGAAGTTTGAGACAGCCTTCGACAGAGAAGATATAGCCGTAACCGACAGGGACCAGAACTTAAGCTATGCCACATATGACGCTGAGACCAAACAGCATAAGGCAATGGGACTTATGTTCGCTGCGGTATTTCTGGCCATAGCTCTTCTTGGCATAGTTACGACCATGGCCAGGGTGACTGCCAGCCAGCGTACGCAGATAGGAACATTAAAGGCTCTGGGTTTTTCCAAGGCAGCGATCACTTTTCATTATGTTTCCTACGGCTTTGTGATCAGCACGCTGGGCTGTATCGCGGGTGCATGGCTGGGATATCTGACTTTGCCGCCGTGGATACTTGGAATGTTTGTGGGAAGTTATCTTGTGCCGGGGCTTTCGGGTAAGATAACGGGACTTGATATCGAAGCCATCATAGTAGCCATTATCATATCCACGCTTGTAAGTTTTCTGTCTTGCCGTAAGGAGCTTAAGGATCCGCCGGCAGTGACTCTTAAGCCGCCTGCACCTAAGAAGGTGAGACACTCGGCTCTTGAGAAGAGCAGGCTGTGGCTAAAGCTTGATTTTTCCACCCAATGGAACATAAGGGATATATTCAGAAATAAATTACGGTCTCTTATGGGAATAATGGGAGTTGTGGGCTGCTCAATGCTCCTTGTATGCGGTTTCGGCTGTTTTGATTCCATTAATGGACTTATGGATAAGATGTATGGGGAACTTATGACAGCCAGCAACAAGGTTTTGCTTTCAAAGGATGCGGGATACGACTATGCATATGACCTGGCCTCCCGTTATAAGGGGCAGATGATAGAAGAGACAAGCGTTGAGTTCGTATCGGACAGTGTAAAGAAGAGCGGATCGGCTACAATAATCGATAAAGGAAATTATGTGCATATCCAGGATAAGAACTTAAAGCCGGTAAAGTTAAACAGGTCGGGGATTGCCATGACAAATAAGATGGCAGGCCTTCTGAATGTCAGGGAGGGTGACTTTGTCAGGTGGCATCTTGTGGGCGACGATGAATGGCAGTATTCAAGGATCATGCAGATATACAGAGACCCGTCAGTCCAGGGGATAACCATGTACCGTGATGTATTTGAAGGCTTGGAGTATTCCTTCGTACCAACGGCCGTTCTTACCAATATGAGCCTTCCGGGAGATCTGTCTGATGAGGATGAAGTATCGACGGTGCTTAATGTGGCGGATATGAAGAAATCCTTCGCGGAAACCCTTGAAATGCTAAATGCAATGGTTTACATAATGGTAATAGCGGCAGTGCTTTTGGGAGTCGTGGTTCTGTACAATCTGGGAGTTTTGTCATTTGTAGAGAAGACAAGAGAGGTTGCAACACTTAAGGTGCTTGGCTTTAAATCAGCCAGGATAAGGAACATTCTCCAGAAACAGAATATATGGCTGACCGTGGCAGGCATCGGATTCGGCCTTTATACGGGATGGGGGATGCTGTATGTCATTTGTACTACGGTGTCCGAAACACTTGATATGTATCCGATATTAAGCCTATCCACCTATCTTATTTCAATATGCGGAACTTTTATGGTTTCGATTGGCGTTAACTTCATGTTTTCGGGCAAGGTAAAGACTATCGACATGGTAGATGCCCTCAAGGGGGTCGAGTAATACAGGTCACGTCCTGTTTGCAAAATACGGATTGGCATCAAGAGGGTACTGCTCCTCGTTCATCATCCTGAACTGCGAGGGAGAAGATCTCATGGATGACCGCAGGACAGATCATGAGTATGTCCCCTATTTCGACGTTATAAGTCTGATTGGCGCAGATCACCTTATAAGGAGCCTCCTTGGGCATTATGATCTCAATATCTGTGTGCCAGTGCGGAGGAAAATCTCCATGGAACCGGTTTATGAACATCCTAAGACTGGTGTTGATCTTGTGGTTGACCTGGTCCCTTGCATTTGGATTCAGATCCAACTGACTTTTCGTTTTGACACATATCCTTCCAAATGTGACAAAAATTGCCATGCATTTCTTATACAACACTTGTTTACGGAGACTGGTATTTCGCAGAACCCAATAAGCATACAGGCTGTGTATGGTTAAATGACGAAGCGCTGTATGAAGCTTTGAGCATTGATGAGTGTCTTGAAGCAAAGGTTAATGAATGTTCATGGGATCCCGAAAGCTCAAAGAGAAAATGGTATGCAGAGCAGGATACCGAAAATGATGAAACTGTTTTTTATGCCAATTTCGGTGGAGTGGATCCGAACGGTGAAAATGTAGAGATCAATGTAAGACGGGAATGTTTTATGCCGGTTAAGGAAGGCGTGTCCGTTTTAGCCTGTCCCGATTGATTTAGTAGGTGAAACGTTGCAGGAAGTGTGTTATGATAGGAATGTAATTTTGTCATCATAATAAAGGAGAAGGATTATGTTTAAAAGAATTTTTGAGATCACAGGGAATGTAGCAATAGTGACGGGGTGTTCATCGGGCCTCGGTGTACAGATGGCAAACGCACTTGCCAATCAGGGCTGTAAGATAGTTGCGATAGCCCGCCGTATGGATATGCTTGAAGATGTGTGCAGCAAGATAGCCGAGGAACATGGGGTGGAAACCATGCCTATACGCTGCGACATAACCAAGACGGACGAAATCGAAGATACTGTGAAGAAAGTTATGGAACGCTTCGGTCGTGTAGATATCCTTATAAACAATGCCGGAACCGGTGCCGTGGATCATGCAGAGAACATAACGGATGAACAGTTCCAGAAGGAATTCGATGTGGATCTGTTCGGTACCTTTAAGTTCGCGCGCGCCGTAGCCAATCAGGCAATGATCCCGGCTAAATACGGACGTATAATCAACATTGCGTCAATGTATGGACTGGTGGGAAATAAGGTGGCAGGATCCGCTCCGTACCATGCAGCAAAGGGAGGAGTAGTTAACCTTACAAGAGCGCTGGCAGCAGAATGGGGTAAATACAGTATCACAGTTAATTCAATATGTCCCGGATACTTCTATACACCTCTTACCACTGAGACGCTTAACAGCGAATTCTTCCAGCAGAACGCCAAGACCATGATCCCTCTTGAGCGCTATGGAAATGAAGGAGAACTGGATACCGCAGTTGTATTCCTGGCTTCTCCTAATTCTTCGTATGTTACAGGAATAGCTCTCCCGGTAGATGGCGGATATACCTGTATGTAATGATGTGAAAGTGGTTTTGTTTAGTATTTTTATCGTTGTATCCCTCGTTCAAAAATGAACGAGTTTTTCAAAGATTTTCGTCCAATAGACGATGCATTTTTTGAAGTTTTAGCAGAAGACAAAGAAGTAGTCATACTAAAAGCAACAAACATTTATCTGTTTGAGGGGGAGGAGATTGAGACTGAACCATCACAGATGAAAACAGAGCCCGAACAACCTGTGGGCGGTATAATGTACATGGCGGGGAACTTAAAGAATCCCGATCAGACACAAACTATGCTCGGAAACACTCAGGAGTATGCGGCCGATATAGAAGGAATTCCACTCTTTCTGTGTGTGGATGAAGAAGGCGGAAGAGTTGCAAGGATAGGTAACAACGAAGCCTTTGGCAGGAAAAAGATTGCTCCGATGGCTAAGACAGTTCCGATAACTATAACGGGACGGATGTAGCGGTAATGGCTATAAAGACCGGAAATGATATGCTCCTTACTCTCGGTAATTTCACATCGATACCAAAGAGAATAGCCTCGGAAATAGAGAATGGAAACATATCCGAGGAAAGGATCGATGAATCTGTGAGAAAGATAATAACAAGAAAGTTAAAGCTAAAAGAAGCTGTTGATCAATGATGAACAGGTTTTAGGATTCCCGGGAGACTACAGAACCCCCTTTCTTGCATTCTTAATGACGGGAGGCTGCGAGTCATCTATATCATCAATATGTTTGCCGGCATACTTTTTGGTCTCCCCGGCAATTAGTCCGGAAAGCATCAGAACGGCGATAATATTGGGGATAGCCATAAGACCATTCAATATATCTGCTATATTCCATATGACATTGAGTTCTGCCAGGGAACCTGCAAGGATCCCGCCTATCCACAGGATTTTGTATACCGGAATACTTTTTTCTCCAAACAGATAGACAGCGCAGCGCTCACCGTAATAATACCATCCGAGCATGGTAGAGAACGTGAATGAAAGGAGACCACCGACGAGAACAGGTTCTCCTACAACGGGGATATTGGAAAAAGCCAGTGATGTAAGCTGGGAACCGTCACCGCTCAGTCCGTCAATGAATGGATAGGATGGTTGACATGAAACGTTATCTTATGTAATGTATGTAGATATACAGATTTCAGTAAAATACGGAATCCTGATTCTGATATGTTATGAAAGGACGGATGTCTTATGTTCTACATGATAGATGAATCTCTTACAGAGGTAACGAGAGAGGAGTTAAGAAATACGGATAAGCAGTATGTGGCTGTTCTGTCCTCCGATGAATGGAAGCGGGAGAGAGACAGCTTCGATATGGGAATTGATATGGAACCCGATGTTTCCGAGATATATACGACGAAGGCCGAGGTGAATTATGATTCACTGACAGGCACATTCTCTGTTCCTGACAGGAATGATCTCTCGGCGCAGGACAGGAAATTCGCTTTTGCGCTTGATGAAAAGGGCATTGTCTTTATAGATGACAGCGGTCTTGCACAGGAGCTGATAAATAGTATTAAGGGGACAAAAAAGTGGAAATTTCCCAGCCTTGAAAGATTCATATATGATTTTCTTGATCAGATAGTCAAGGATGATTTAAGGCTTATGGAGAGGTATGAACGTGAACTTGACTCCGTTGAGAAAACGATCCTGGAGAGTGATGATACCTTCCCGTCCTTAAGGCTCAATGAGATCAGAAGTGATATACGTGATCTCAGGATACATTATGAACAGCTTATTGATCTGGGGCAGGAGCTTGAGGAGAATGAGAATAATTTCTTTAAGCAGGAGAATATAAGATATTTCAGACTGTTTCTGAACCGTATGGCAAGGCTCCATGATACGTCCACTTCTCTGAGGGAGTATACAATGCAGCTTCGCGATCAGTATAAGGCGCATCTTGACATAAAGCAGAACCGCATAATGACTGTACTTACTGTTGTTACAACGATTTTTATGCCGCTTACACTTATAGTGGGCTGGTATGGGATGAACTTCAGGCATATGCCGGAGCTTGAATGGAGATGGGGGTATCCCGTAATAATAATCACAAGCATTATTATAGTTATTGGAAGCCTTGTGTTCTTTAAGAAAAAGAAATGGTTATGATGGCTGCTTAAGACGCTTATGCGCAACAATAATGAAGCATACAAGGTGGGTCATAAAGGTTATCAGCCATGAGACGGGATAGGAGGTATACAGTACCCCGGGAGTATGGTTGGCGGCGAATACAGTCATTATCCACAGGATGCGGAATCCGCAGGCTCCGAGCAGTGATACGGTCATGGGCATGACGGAATAGCCCATTCCGCGCAGGCTTCCCACAACAACCTCCATGGTACCGCACAGGAAATATGTCGGGAAGATCACATCCATACGTATCAGACCGTAATCTATAACTGCAGGGTCTGTTGTGTAGATCGAAAGGAGCTGCCTTCCGAACATACGGGCAGCCAGTCCCATGGTAAGCCCTGTGGCTGTAACGGACAGCAGACAGATGATAAGAACCCGCTTAACCCGGTCATATTTACCCGCTCCCATATTCTGACCTGTGAAGCTTAGAGTGGTCTGGTGGTAGGAATTCATGGAATTATAAATAAAGCCTTCAAGATTGGAGGTTGCGGTGTTTCCTGCTACCGCAACGGCTCCGAAGGAATTAATGCTTGACTGTATAAGGACATTTGAAACAGAGAATACGGCACCCTGAAAGCCGGCAGGGAGACCTACACGCGCTATTCGCACGGTTTCCCGCCTGTCAAGACACAGATTCTTAAGCACCAGCTTACACGGTCCTTCATTTCTCATAAGACATCTTACGATAAGAACGGTACTGACCATCTGGGATATGATGGTAGCCCAGGCCACACCTCTGACTCCCATTCCAAAGCGTATGACAAATACAAGATTGAGCGCTATATTTATGAATCCCGCTATCATCAGAAAATATAAAGGACGACGGGTGTCCCCGACGGAGCGCAGTATGGCCGCTCCGAAATTATACAGAAGCATTCCCGGCATACCCAGGAAATATATTTTCATATAGCTTACGGAAAGCGGCAGTATATCATCCGGTGTACCCATGAACCTGAGCATAGGAGAGGAGATCACCTGTCCGAGGAGAAGCAGAAACACACCGCAGATCACGCTTAAGGATATTGATGTATGTATTGCACGTGATAATTCTTTGTGTTTTCCCGCACCGTAATAGTGCGCAACAGATACATTGGCGCCCACGGACAGTCCCATAAACACGTTTATGAGCAGGTTTATAAGAGCGCTGGTCGCGCCGACTGCACCCAGGGCATTGCTGCCTGCATATCTGCCGACAACTACCATGTCGGCAGTATTAAACAGGAGCTGCAGAATGCCGGCAGCAATGAGTGGTATTGTGAATTTGATTATCTTTCCAAACAGTGGACCGTTGCACATGTCGGTCTCATATTGTCTTGCCATTTCTTTTCTTATTTCGAAGATTCTACTTTTATCTTTAGTGTTACCGTGTTTTTCTTTCCCGTGCCGTCGTTGGCTGCGAAGCTGAATTTCACTGTCTCTGTCCTGCCCACTTTGAACCTTATGTTTTCGCCCAAAAGGACTTCATATTTCAGACACGGGTTGCCTTTCGGATCCTCTTTGCCATCAGAGTTGACATTTACAACAGAGGGTTCATCGAGCATGGCTACCCTCGGTTTGGAACTTGATGCCATGCAATATTCCGAAACAATTGTATTGGTGCCTTCCGTATCGACGTATATATAGATGACGTTATTGGTTAAGGATCCGTCTTTGGGGTCGAGTGTGGCTGTGGTTGTATATGAGCCGGACTTATCCAGCCATCCGGTTATGATGGGCTCATCACCTGTTTTCTCTGTGAGTGTCCAAATAAAATTTTGGGTCGGTGGTGCCAGAATAACATAATCACTGCCTTCGATTTCTGTGCCGTCGGTTGAGAAGGCTTTTCCGGTGATGTTTATATCGTAATTTTCATTAATATATTCTGCTGCCTTTTTATTAACGGTCAGTTTGCCGGAGGTATTTATACTTGCGAGTTTATTCTGCTTCCATTCGTTGGTAATATCTTCGGGCTTCTTACTATCATCCTTGTATTTCCTCAGCACACTGTAATCCCAGGTAAGTTTGGAAATGGTAGGCTTGCCGTAAGTGTAGCCTGGTGTTCCGATGAATTGCGCATTTTTGCCGTAAGCGACATATTTCTGCGTATTCTTTGTTGTTACTATTATATTGGAAACGGGTACTATCGTCTTGACGGAAAGCGAAGCTTTCTTCCCGGAACCATCTTCTGTAGTCCATGTTATTTTCGCTGTTCCGGGAACACGTCCTGCCTTAATGACCCAGCTGCCCAGTTCGTCATCGAATTCAGCGTAAGCTACACCGGGGCGGGAGCTTACAGCCAGAGTAGTCGGCACTTCGTCTCCTGTATATCCTTCAGCTCCGTTAACTCTGACCGAGATAGCGAGACGTGATTCATCTATCTCGGTTCCCGGAGCATTAACTGTAGCCAGACGGATGGAAGTGAGACCACCTTGTTTATTTTTTTTGATATCATAAATCTTCTCTATAGGTTCCTTTCCGTCTTCAAATCCAAGAATGACGCCGGTCAGCGGTTCCTTTACCGTTATCGTATATTCGTTTTTTACAGGATCGGCTTCGTTATTAAGGGTTGCTATGACGCCGAACTTTGTGTTAACATCGATATTTTTCTTTACCGAAACCTTACCTGTTTTTTTGTCGATTGATATACCGGCAGGCGTGCCATCGGATAAAGACCAGGTTACTCCGCTGCTTATCATGCCGGCGGGATCAGTCGCGGCGGTATATTTAACGGACTTACCCCTTGCAACGAACTCGGATCCGTATATGATAAGCTTTGTTTTGCCTCCTGTTTTGGCTATTCTAATCTTATTAACGGTTTTAACCTTGCTTTTGGTTCCCTGTGGAGTCATGTAGACAGCTTTTAATGTGAATTCCCTCTCCTCGGGTGCCCCGTTCTTTACAAGGTCGCTTACGGGAATGGGATTGCCGGGCGATGCAAAGAAACATCCGGGAGCCGGTTCGTTATCCTTAAAGGACGGGTTCCTGCCGTTAACGGTATATGATATTGAATATGCTGTGGCTCCCACCGGAGCGTTGATCCTTACGTAACCTCCTGACCCAAGCTCTTGGCCATCTGTAAGTTCGGTATACGTGCCTTCCCTGGATTCGGATGTTTCGATTACGGGAATGGCAAGCTTGTGATTCTTGCTGCTGTCCGGTATCATTGCAGCTACGTTTACCACCCCGACTCCGAGACTCTTGTCGGACAGTTTCGTAGCAGTAGACTTAAGTACATTTTCCATGATATCGGGATCAACATGTCCGACTACACTCATGTACAGAGCACATGCGCCGGATACAACAGGCGCGGCCATGGAGGTGCCGGGCCATGAAGCGTACCAGTCATTCCTGTCGGTGGTTACATATTCAGGATCGGCAGGAGTATTGTAGTCATGGTCGTGACCGTTCCAGGTGGAAAAAATATCGATACCCGGAGCGGCAATATCTGCCCAGTCTCCATAGCTTGAGAAGAAGGTTCTGTTCCCGGCCTGGTCGATGGCGGCAACAGCGATAACGTGGTCATAGTATGCCGGATAAAAAACAGTATTGGTATCCGGATTACCCATTGATGCCACTACCGTGACACGCTGCTTATATGCATTATCTATAGAGTCGTCTACGGCTCTGTTATAGCCTGTGCCTCCTAGACTTAAGTTTATGATATCAGCCCTGGGTGAGCCGGGCGGCGTTTTACCGTCAGGACTATAGCCCGCTACATAGTTAATGGCTCTTGCAATATTATCATCGGTAAAGTTTGATGAGGATTTTTGCTTCTTTGATTTATCTCCATTATAATAAGTTCCTATCTGAATTCCCAGTATGTTGACATTGGGAGCGATGCCTGCACCGCCTTTACCGTTGCCTGCAGTAGCTGCCACTATACCTGCTACATGGGTACCATGTCCGCTGTCATCAAGTAATTGGCTTCCGGGTTCCGGAGCCTGATAAGGATCGCTTGTGTTTCTGACCCATCGGCCTCCGTCTATCGACTGCAGATCTTCATGGGCAGTATCCACGCCTGTATCAATGACAGCAACTGTAATACTGCTGTTTCCGGTAGAGGTCCACCATGCTTCATAGGTTCCGACCATATCGTGCATCCACTGATAACCGTCGGTAATTGTGCCCTGTTCAGAGGGCTCCCAGGCATTTTTGCTTTCAAATTCATATCCGGGACGAAGCGCCGGATCATCAAACATTCTGGCTGCGTCCTCCCAACCGGCAGAACCTTCGGCAGGCATAACGCTTTCATAAACAGAAGCTTTATTTTCGGTGAGCGAATCCTTAAGGGCATCCGGATCATCCAGCGCAGTTATATGATTGGGGCTTACTATCGGAAGGTCGATATCGGTATCAAGGCCTGCAGCCACCGCTTCCGCAACGCTCAGATCCGGATCTGTGATACGGGCCACTGCGATTCCATATGAAAATGATATAAGTTCGGCGTTATATGCTCTGGCAACCTGTTCGGCGTATTCTTTGTCATTAGCTGAATACACGATCTGATCCCTGACATAGTCTACGCCCTCGGTCATGTCTGAAAGCGAACTTAACATACCCTTCTCTTTCGCTTTCTGCTTTTCGGAGATATCTTCGCTGCTTATGCTGAAGCCTTCCGGCATGCCGTACAGTCCGTAAGGAAGGTCTTCCTTTCCGGAGAAAGTATCAGGGGTAATGTCTGTGCCTTCCACGGAAATGGCACTGCCTTCCCCGGGAAGAACAGAGCTTTCGTTAAGCTCGATGCTGTCTTCCACAATAAGAGCAGGGTCTTCGTTAAGAATAATAATACTTTCATCGGCTCTGACTGCATAAGGATTGCCAAGCAGAGTTACTGCTGCTGTTATCATTGCTGTAAGCAGGGCAGCAGATCTTTTCCATATCTTCATGTCTTTCATCCTCGCTTTCATTATTTTATGACGGTTTGATCTGTATTTTTATTACAGATAACTATTCAGAACGGGTAATGTCATAAGGAATCCATCGCTTTACGGGTCTGCGCTTTGCACCGGCCGCTGTTCTGAACAGTTTCTTTGATAAACGAAGTAAATAAATTCGTTCACTACAGTATTGTAACAAATAGTCGGGCATGTGACTATATGTTTTATTCTAAATAGTTAGAAAATGTGATATTATGGTAAATATCAGTGCAGGTTCAAAATACTACAGATTATACATACATTTAATATGGAGGGTTCAGATGGAAGCTGTAAAAGGAAGAATACGGGCGATCAATATAAGTGAGAAGCGTGGGACTGAGAAAAGGGAGGTCGCTTCGGCAGTATTGACGGAAGGTGAAGGAATACAGGGAGATGCGCATGCCGGTAAATGGCACAGACAGGTAAGCATGCTGTCGGGAGACAGGATAGACGAGTTCAACGAAAGAGGAGCGAATGTTGAAAGCGGAGCCTTCGGTGAGAACCTTATAGTAGACGGGATCGACTGCGTGAAACTTCCGGTCGGGAGCATTATATGCATTGGTGAAGGAGACGCTGCGGTTCGTCTGCGTGTGACACAGAAGGGAAAGGAATGCCACACGCACTGCAATATTTACAAGAGGATGGGGGAGTGCATAATGCCTCATCAGGGGATATTTACTGAGGTATTGACGGGCGGTACGGTCAGAAAGGGAGATTCATTTACGGTTTCGTATCCAGATATAAACAGGCCTTTTCAGGCTGCGGTCGTTATACTGAGCGATAAGGCATCTTCGGGACAGCGTGAGGATCTCAGCGGTCCAAAGGCAAAGGAAATACTTGAGAAAAACGGTTATGAGGTTATTGAGACGGTTGTGATACCGGATGAACCGGCACGTATTAAAGCAGAGCTTATACGCCTTAGCGACGGACGCGAAGCAGACCTTATAGTTACAAGCGGAGGAACCGGATTCTCGTTAAGGGACAGGACGCCGGAGGCTACGATGGAGATAGCTGAACGAAATGCGCCGGGTATATCCGAATATATACGCATGAGATCGATGGAGTTAACAGACAGGGCAATGCTTACACGGGGAGTATCCGTGATACGCGGAAATACACTCATCGTTAATCTTCCGGGAAGTCCCAAAGCGGTAGGAGAGTGCCTTGAGTTCATACTTGGAGCACTTGAACACGGTCTTCGTGTGCTTCGCGGCAGCGTATCGGAATGCGCCCGTAAATGACTTGGATGATATCAGTCATCATAAAGCTGGTAGCTTAATTCATCAAGCTCTGCATGGAAGAATTCCGGCCAGCTGTATTGGTTCATATAGTCGCCGATATACTGGTATTTAGATTCCTTTTTCTTATCCAGCCATTCATAAAGATCGCATTCGATGCGGTCGGGAACTATGGACATGCTTCCGCGCTGCTTTTGGATAATACTCTCAAGTTTGTACTTTTTCAGGGTGTTCTGAAGATCCTGGCGAAGATTCCTGAGGTATGAAAGCTTCTTTTCGGGATCACCGTCATCCTCCCACAGAGAAGCTATTATCTCGCCGTTGGTTGTCTGGGCGCCGCGGTTATTTACAAGGATTGCCACCATTTCTTTGGTACGGCTGTATTTAAAGGTTATCGGCGTTCCGTCGATAAAGATTTCGAAATCACCGAAGGTCTGTATAAATATCCTGCCTTTTGAAGCCGATGCTCCGGAATATCTTAAGTCAGACAGTTCATATTGCAGATCTTTACCGTCAACGGGTTTTAAAAGATATCCGCTTACATGGAGCTTT
>JAILNV010000161.1 GCA_024691125.1 Lachnospiraceae bacterium
CTTATCGTTATATCCTCGAAGGTAAAGCTTCCGTTACAGTCAAACTCATAACTGCTTATTTCCGGGTGCTCCCTTATATACTCCAGTGCCGTCACTATCTTGAAGGTGGATCCCGGAGGATAGAGACCGAGAGTAGCACGGTTTACAAGCGGGCTGTTCTCAGTATCCTCATTAAGCCCGCTCCACATCTCCTCAATATTATTGGGATCATAATCCGGCTTCGATACCATCGCAAGTATCTCTCCGGTCTTGACATTGATCGCGATTACCGCGCCCTTATGGTTGCCGAATGCATCATACGCTGCCTTCTGCAATCCGGTATTAAGCGTGGTAATCACAGTATCCCCATTATTCTTTATACCGTTGATATCGTTTCGGATCCTTATATTAATTGGATCATCACTCTTAAGCAGAGTAAATCCGCTTATAGATTCAACACCCGTTCCGCCCTGCGCGGCGAATCCGACAGCATGCGCGAACAGTCTGCCATAAGGATAACTTCTGCTCTCCTCCGCGCCGTTATTAACCGTTTCGGCAAGTATCTGTCCGTCTGCGGAAAGTATCTTTCCTCTTACTATGCGTCGCGCCAGCAGCTCGGCTCTCTTTCCGTTATAAGAATTATTGATAAAGCTATCGCTTTGAAACTCTGTAAAGTATATTATATGACCAATCAGTGCCACAAAGATAATCACAAATATCCAGGTGATAAAATTGATCTCTTTGTTTGTACGTTCGTTTCTCTCACGTGCGGACTGTTTTTCGCTTTTTTTATTATTTTTCTTCTTAAATATGCCGAATATCATAACTGCCTAAGCCCCTCCTTCCCTGTTGGAGGATCTTACGGAAACATATAATCCCTGTATTACCGAAAACATGATCAGCGATACCATGATCGAATTGCTGCCGTAGCTTACAAGTGGAAGGGTAACACCGGTAAGCGGGATGAACTTGGTCACGCCACCGACGGTAAGGAACACCTGAAAGCCGTATGTAACAGCCAGTCCCACCGCAACGAGCTTATAAAACTTATCATTAAAAAGCATCGCAATATTCATAAACATAATAAAGCAGCTTAAACATATCAGTATAAGACAGATTCCGAACATCACACCGAATTCCTCCGAAATGGCGGCAAATATGAAATCCGCTTCTACCACGGGTATTCTGTGCGGAGCACCGTTATACAGTCCCATACCCGTAAATCCGCCGGTACCTATCGCAAAGAGTGACTGTGCTATCTGATACCCGGATGTTTCTATCGTACCCAGAGGATCAGACCATGCTTCCACCCTTACACGTACGTGTGAAAACAGCATATAGCCTGCCACCGAACTCGCAGCCGCTCCCAGCAGTCCGAGGATCAGATACTTATATCTTTCCATTCCCACAAACAGCATTATCACAAATACCATATAAAAGATTATGGCACTTCCAAGATCCTTCGAGGCAACCAGCAGGAGCACGTGTATTCCCGCTACCACAGCTGCGATCCGATGCTTCTTTTCATGCTCAACGCATGTCAATATTCCCGCCATCGCAAACACAAAGATTACCTTAACAAATTCAGACGCCTGGAACGATATACCTCCGATCCTTATGTTCAGCTTGGATCCGTTGATCGTTCTCGAAAAAAACAGAACTGCGGAAAGTGCTGCTATTCCCAGCGCAGAAAGCAGCCAGTAAAACCTTCTCAGCCGTTTAAAGGTCTTAAGAATAAAAGGGATGACAATAGCTATCACCATGGATATGACCACGACCACGAACTGTTTCTTTGCCTTCTGATAATCAAGTCTTACCAGTATGATAAGGCCAATACTTATAAGCATGCACATATTGTTTATCAGAAGCTTATTTGCTTCGGGATATAACTTTCTGTATATGAGCAGAGTAAGCCACAGAACGATCTGTGTCATTGCATAGAATCTCACAAATTCAGGTTCTCCGGTATAAATATAAATATGGAGAAAACTAAGCAGATAAATTAAAGACATGGAAATATCCTGCCTTATATAAATGCCGTCCCGTTCCTCTTCGGTCTTATACCTGAACACCGAAAAACACTGGAATGAGTAGACCGTCATCAGGACTATCAGTATGTACTTGTTAAATGTCAGAAAAATTGTACCCAATTACTCAACTCCCCGTCTGAAATGACCAAGTGTATGCTTTATATCGGGCATCACTGCTTCATTTCCTTTGGCAACGGTTTCGTAATAATCCATAACCTTCTTTATCTGTGTACGATTTTCAACCGTAAAGTGTATCCTGTATGAATTTATATCCGGTTTGCGGGGAATCCTGTCTCCCGGAATCATTACAGGTACACAATTATATATTGTATTATAACATTCACTGCAATTCCTCTTCACCGGAAATACATTTCCCAGTCTGTCGGTTATATTTGATATTCCGTTATCATATCTGCATTTCCCGAGTGTCTTCTCCGTACAACCGGCCGATATCATCATCGGAAGCCTTCCGTAAATTATGAATTCACCGCTTACTATTTCAAGGCTGTCAAGCTCCTTTGCATTAAGCTCTACAGGACAGGTCAGCATAGTTACCCCTTCATCAAGCATCGCCTGTACCGCTTCATTGTTTAATGCATACATATGAACGTCTGAAAGAATTTCTCCTTTGTATCCAGTCATTTTAAGATAACAGAGGCCTTCGTAATTGTCTATTATAATTCCATCCGGTTTAAGTCCGTTAATCACCTCATTAAGTTCTGTGTTTCTTCCGAAATAATCATTCCTCACTACAGGGGGAAGCGCCAGATAGAATCTCTTCTGCCTTTTATATACTTTATTCATACAGTCAGCGAAGGCATCGCGGACAAATATGCCCCTGTCTGTTTTCCTGTCATCCGGGACAAATTGCGATACATCCACTGAGATCATATCGATAAAGTCATAATCACATACCGCATCCAGCATTTCAAGACTGTCGATCCGGCAGTGATAATACCTTCGCACTGTATCTTTTTTATTCCCGGAGGATCTGTTATCTCTTATATATTTATCAGTATCATTACCGTTTATTTTCCTGTTTATTTTCCTGTTTACTTTCCTGTTTTCATTTCTCCGAAACTGCTTAAGGAGTTCATCCTTTAATGCATTCAGTGCAGTCCGTCTTAAATTATTCAGGGATGAAACCGGAACAAAAACGTCATCTCCTGCATATATGGTAAGTTCTTTAAAAACAAAACCACTGTCACCTGTTTTACACAAATGCTTTCTTATATTTCCTTCATCTGTGGGACTGTTTTTAGCCTCCTCTGCGATATCTCCTTCACAGGTGATCACAGTTCCCATACAGTCAAGGGTAAGTGACAGCCTGGTTCCTTTATACGCTGTCAATATACCGTTCACCTGAAGCCTGTCATCTTTATCCGTATACTGCAAATAAAGCACCTTAAGCTCTTCTTCATCAGCCGTTTCATATGAAGGCCTGTCAAGTGTTATCATCTCCCGGCCGTTTTTCTCATGATAGTAGCCCTCGCAGTGGCCGCTCCTTGTATATATACCTGTAAGCTTATCGAAGTCTCTTTTATCTACTCTGTAATCTTCCGTACTCTTCTCTGTGTATTTATCAATATACTTCCTGTATATGCCGGTTACGCCTGCCACATATTCCTTCGACTTCATCCTTCCCTCTATCTTAAAAGATGATATACCGGCCTCTATAAGCTCCGGCAGGATATTAAGCGTACAGATATCTTTGGCGCTCAATATATATTTCCCGTCATAAGGCAATCTGCATGGTCCCGCACACCTTCCTCTGTTTCCGCTTCTTCCTCCTGCAATACTTGAGAACAGACATTTTCCTGAATACGAGTAACACAGGGCTCCATGTATAAAGCATTCAAGCTCCATGCCTGTAACTTCATGAATGGTCTTAAGTTCCTTAAGTAAAAGCTCTCTCGCAGGAACCACTCTGCTTATGCCCAGCCCTTCAAGAAGCCGTACTCCTTCCACCCCGGTTATTGCCATCTGGGTACTCGCATGTAACGGCAGCTTAGGAAAGCATTCACGAAGCAGCCTTATAACACCTATATCCTGAACGATAACTCCGTCAAGCCCCTGTTCATACAGCGGTCTTATGTAGTCATACAGTTCATCCATTTCCGTATTCTTAAGAACTGTGTTAACCGTGAGATAAAGTTTCTTATCCCTGAGATGAGCATGATCTACAGCTTTTAATAATTCATCCTGAGTGAAATTATCCGCATATGCTCTCGCTCCGAACCTTGGGCCTCCGGCATATACCGCATCAGCCCCTGCTTTGATCGCGGAAATAAAACACTCGTAATTACCCGCGGGTGATAGAAGCTCCGGTCTTTTTAACTGCCTGCTTCTTCGCTGCTCCCGGTCACTTTTTTCTGATGATTTTTCTGTTGTTTTTTCTTTTACCTTATCTGTAACACTGTCCATCATATCTTATCAATCCGACCAATGCATTACTGTTTAAAAATATCCTGTTCAAAGCTAAAGGGCTGTCATTGACAGCCCTCTATTTTTATACCTTTGTTAATTCCTTCTGATAATCTCTTATCATCTTATCCTTACTTTCCATCTTGATCTGAGTTGCAATGAGCTCATGCTTGATATCATATAGCTCCTTATCTTTCAGCTCCATTTCCTCTGTGATTTCATCAAGCTTATTTTTTACTTTGAAATAGTCATCTGCCATATTAAGCTGGATAAGAACATTCTGCATCTCGATCGGCTGTCTTTTGAAGGAATCAATCTTTTCATATTCACTAAGCTTTCCGTTAATATAACCAGCCAGTTTCTGAAGATATTCCTCACTTTCATAGCCCACAAGCTTAATGACTTTTCCCCCAATAAC